>CATPBU010000064.1 GCA_955652455.1 Candidatus Dormiibacterota bacterium | reverse complement strand
GGCCACGGCGCGGGTGATCAGGCCGGCGTCCGGTGCCACCGCCCCCCGCAGGCCGAGCATGCCGGCGCGGCTGTTCTCCGGCCGGATCCAGGGCGCGTAAAGTTGGTGGTGCCGAGCCGCCGACCCGAAGTCCCAGACGATCGGCTCGCCGGCACGGGTCAGCAGCACGTAGCGAGCCACCTTGTCGCGGGCCCACTCGCCGATCATCGTCGCCGAGACGTAGCGGACATTGTTGACGTCGAAGAGCAGCAGCGCGCCGAGGTCGGAGCTGTCAAGGGCCGCGCGGGCCCGGGCCAGCCGGTAGGCGCGCAGCCGGGTGAAATCGACACGTTCCTCGAAGTCGACATTGGTGCGACCCGGGCTGGGCGGAGTCGCCCCGGACAGAGGGCTCACGGCTGCTCGCCCTCAGCAGCGTGGCTTTCGGCGGTTGAGCGCAGAGCCGGCGCTGCGTTGGGCGACGAGCTGAGACCGTCGCCGACCTCCACCCCCTCCGGGTGCAGCTCGATGCCAGAGTTCCTGCCCTGCTCGATGAGCAGGGCCGCGAAGTCCTCCTCGCCATGGCCGCGACCCATGGCCGCCTGCACCTGCTGATGGGTCGCGGCGGCGATGGGCATGGGAACCTCGAGCTCGCGAGCAGCAGCGAGACCGAGGTCAAAGTCCTTGCGCAGCAGGGAGGTGGTGAACGTCGGAGTCATGTCGAGATTGACGAACGCTGGCGTCTTGTAGCCGGTGAAGACGGAGCCGAGAACGGAGCCGTTGATGAACGCCATCAGCGCGTGGCGCGGGACGCCGCCCCGCTCGGCGAGCACAACGACCTCGGCGAGGGATTGCGTAACCACCCCGAGGAAGATGTTGTGGGCCAGCTTCACCAGCCGCGCCACCTCCCCGTCGCCAACGTACGTCACAGAGCGTCCGAGGATGTTGAGCAACGGCACCACTGTGTCGAAGGCTTCGCGCGAGCCCGACGCCGCGATCGAGAGCGCACCGCCCTTGACCACCTTGGCGTTGCCACTGACCGGCGTGGCCAGGAACGCTGCGCCACGTTCCGCCGCGGCTAGGCGGATGCGCTCGGAGGTTGCCGAGGAGACGGTGCTGAAGTCGACGATGATGCGCGGCACCGACTCCTGACGCAGCAGACCACCGTCTCCGAGCAGCACCTCGAACAGGTGGGGATCGGCGGCGACGATGCAGAACACGATGTCGCGGCCCGCGAGGTCTGCCACGGTGTCAGCGACGCGAGCACCGTTGGCAGAGAGGTCCTCCGCCTTGGCGCGGGTACGATTCCACACCAGCACGCTCTGCTCGGCATCAAGAAGTCGCCGCACCATTGCGTGACCCATGCGGCCGGTGCCGATCCAGCCGAGGGAGTGATTGTCGGAGGTCATGATGGCATCTCCTGTGCTCTCTATCCCAACTTCTCGCTCATCCAGTCCGCCATCAGGGGCCTGTACTTGTACGAGATGTTGTTGCAAACGTGATTGCCATCCGGATACATCACCAGCGTTGAGTTGGGCGCTTCTCGCGCGATCCGCTCAGCGTGCTCAGGTGGGAAGAGCCGGTCGCGTGCACCGTGGATGACCAGCAGGGGTTGCGTGACCTTGCCCAGCACACCCGCGAGGTTGAGGGTGTGGGCCTTCTCCTTCGCTTCTGCCTCATTCGCGGATTTCGTGTAGAAGACGTAGCCGCCGCGGGTCAGCGGGTTCAGGGAATCCCAGCAATCACCCAAGTTGTATGGCCCCGCCAGCCCTACCACGGCCGCCAGGCGCGGTTCATGCGCTGCCGCGCGCGGCCCGTAGATTGCGCCCATGCTGATCCCCATCAGCCCCACCCGGCCCAACTCGCTGTCAAGCCCGAGCGCCTCGAGATGGTCCAGCAAGGGCGTGATCACGGTCTCCCAGTTCGGCCGGATGGCGAAATGGACGGAGTTCTCGGATTGGCCCGGGCCATCGATGGAGAGGGTTGCCATGCCGCGGCGCAGAAAATCGTCTTCGATGGCGAACATCTCCTCTTTCGACGAGTCGAGGCCGGGCACGACCAGGACGAGCGGAGGCTTGTTCCCATCCCGCGGGCGGCGTAGATGCGCCGGGATGACGTGGTGCTCGAATGGAATCTCAATGCGCTCCGCTGCGGGTTCGAGGCGTGCAAGGGTCTGCCGATACACCGACACCGCGCGGTCGCGGAGCAGCGCGTGCAGGTGCGGGTCCTCGAACCACAGGAACTTGCCGAGGTGGTAACACCACGCGGCGCGCTGGTACGCGGCCGTCGCGGACACCATGTGTCCGCGCTCCGCAGCAGCGTCCCCCAGCTCCTCGTGCACGGCGCCGACGGCTTGCCAGTTGGGGCCCCAGTCGGCCCAATCGACGGTCTTGGTCAGCACCGCCTCAAAGTCGTTGACATCGATCCCGTTGGCAACGAAACGCGGCTGCCAATGCTGCGCGGCCATCTGTACGCGATTCATCGCCTCAGTTGTTGTCACTGGCGTCTCCCCCCACCTCAACCCGACTTTTATGCCCCGACGAACCCATCACACCGGCGCTCCGAGAAATAGTCGACCGATCTCGCCATTGCTGAGCACGTCGGCGCCTGTTCCCTCAAGGCGCACACGCCCGCTCTCGAGCACAACGCCGTGGCTCGCCAGGCCAAGGCCAGATCGTGCGTTCTGCTCGACCAGAAGGATGGTGCGCCCGGCCCTGTTCATCTCACGAACCAGGTCGAACACCACCGCGTGCGTCTTTGGGTCCAGCCCCATCGATGGCTCGTCGAGGACCAGGAGCTTGGGGTCAAGCATGAGCGCACGAGCGAACTCCACGATCTTCTGCTGCCCGCCCGAGAGGGCGGCAACGCGTTCGTGACGGCGCGTGTGCACCATCGGGAAGGTTGCGCACACATCTTTCATGCGGCGCTCTGTGAGGGCGCGATCCTTCAATGTGTACGCACCCATGCGGACATTTTCCCAAACGGTCATGGTGGGGAAGAGGCTGCGTTCCTGCGGTACCTGAACGATCCCGCGACGGAGAATCTCGCGCGGGCTGAGCCCGACGATGGAGTCGCCGCAGAAGCGCACCCGGCCGAGGCGGGGCCGCAGAAGCCCGCTCACAAGGCGGAGGATTGTCGACTTGCCTGCCCCGTTCGGTCCGACGATGCAGGTGATGCCGCCATCCTGGACAGACAGATCCAGCTCGTGGAGGATGTCCCCGCCCCCGTAGCCGACTGTGACGCCTTCCAGCTCGAGCAGCCTGTCCACTCAGGCGCCCAGGTACGCGTCGAGCACGGCCGGGTTGTCACGCACCTCGGCCGGTGTGCCTCGGGCAATGACGCCGCCGCGGTGGAGCACGACCAGCTCCCGGCAGAGGCCCATCACAAATGGCATGTTGTGCTCGACGAGGAGCAACGCGACGCCCTGCTCGTTGAGCTGGCGCAGACGCTCAGCGATGCGATCGAGCAGAGCTGGATTGACCCCCCCGGCGGGTTCATCGAGCAGCACCAACTGCGGGCGCGCCATCATCACAGCAGCAAGCTCGAGCAGCTTGCGCTGACCGTACGAGAGTGAGCCACCCAGCATGCCGGCCACGTGGCTGATGTCCATGAACGAGAGCATGTCCATGGCCTTTGTCTTCTCGTCATTCCACTGTCCGCGCGAGAACAGGCCGCGAATCCCTGTGCGGCGCACCGGCACCAGCATGTTCTCCAGCGCGGTGAGCCGCGGAAATATCCGAGCCAGCTGGAACGTGCGACCAATGCCGAGGCCGTAGATGCGGTCGGGCCCCAGGCCTGCGATGGAGCTCCCGTTGAAGCGCACCTCGCCGGCGTCTCTGGAGATGAATCCTGTGATGAGATTGAAGACCGTGGTCTTCCCCGATCCGTTGGGTCCGATGAGGCCGGTGATGCTGCCCGGCTCGAGCGTGAGCGAGCAATGGTCCACCGCCTTCACTCCGCCGAAGTGCTTGGACAGGCCATCAACCTCGAGCAGGCTCACGGCGGCTGGGCTCCACGAACAGCTCGCG
>CATPBU010000063.1 GCA_955652455.1 Candidatus Dormiibacterota bacterium | reverse complement strand
GGCCACGACGGTCTGCTCGAGTTCCTGGAGACCAAATACGTCGCGGTGGACTGGTGAGAGTCCAGGTCACCATGCCCCAGCTCGGCGAGACTGTGAGCGAGGGGACGGTGACCCGGTGGCTGCGTGGCCAGGGCGACACGGTGGCAGCCGACGAACCTCTGCTGGAGATCGCGACCGACAAGGTGTCCATGGAGGTGCCCACCCTTCAAGCCGGCGTGCTCGTCGAGGTGCTGGTGCGCGAGGGCGAGACTGTACGCGTAGGTGCGGCGCTCGCCTGGATGGAGGTGGCCGGCGAGGATCGCGGAGACGGCCCCGCTCCAGGCGCTGCCAACGCGGCATCGGCGCATAGCGACCCTGCGCCCACGACCACACCGTCAGCGGTGGAGCACGCGACGCCGGCGGCGCAGCCAGAACGCGAACGGCGCCCGACGCCGCTGATCAGGCGGCTGCTTCAGGAGGCGGGACTGACCGCCGCTGATGTGACCGGGTCAGGCCGCGGCGGCCGGATCCTGCGCGAGGACGTCGCGGCTGCTGCCGCCGCCCGCGCCGCACCGCCGCAGCCGTCGCAGGACGCCGCAGCACGGGCACGCACGGAGCCGCTCAGCCGCATTCGCGCGGTGATCGCTGAACGCATGGTGTCGTCCCTGCAGTCCTCCGCGCAGCTCACCAGCGTCGTCGAGGTGGACGTGACCCGGATTGCGCAGCTGCGCGCCAGCGCCAGCGCCAGGATTTCCTTCCTATCGTTCTTCGCCCGCGCAGCCGTGGAGGCGCTGGAGTCGCACGCGCAGGTCAACGCATCCGTCGATACGGTTGCCGGCACTGTCACCTACCACGACGCCATTCACCTGGCCATCGCTGTCGACACAGAGCGCGGCCTGTTCGCGCCTGTCATCCATGACGCCTGGCGGCTATCCCTGATCGGCCTGGCCGGCGCCATCAACGACATCGCAGCGCGCACGCGCGCTGGCAGCATCACCGCTGACGAACTAGCAGGTGGCACCTTCACGCTGTCCAACACCGGCAGTCGCGGTGCCCTCTTCGACACGCCGATCATCAACCAGCCGCAGGTGGCCATCCTCGCGACCGGAGCCGTGGTACGGCGCCCGGTTGCGGTCATCGACCCAGCCAGCGGTGCCGAGGGGATCGCCATCCGCTCGATGGCGTACCTGGCGCTGACGTACGACCACCGGCTCATCGACGGCGCGGTGGCGGCGCACTTCCTGGTGACTGTCAAGGAGCGACTCGAGGGCGGCAGGTTCGAGTCGGACCTGGGATTGCCAAAGACCTGACGCCGGCTGCGACCTGCCTGAGGACTCCGACGTCCTCAGAGGTGGATGCCGCGCATCAGCATGCCGAGCGCGTAGGCCTCGGCGCTGACCGGTTCGTCATCCTTGGCACCCGCTCCGTTGGCCCCGTCGCCCTTCTTGGAGCGGCCGCCACTGTCGGGGAGCATGTGATACGCGGCACTCATGATCAGGTTGTGCAGGCCGGGCAGCATCGCGTGGGTGAGCTCGCCGAACTTGCCCAGCCGCGTGGAGACCTCGTGCGGGCGGGTGATCATCGCCTGCACCACCATGTCCGCCGCCTCCTCGGGGCTGATCGTGGGAAAGTTCTTGTAGATCCCCGTCGGCGCGATCATCGGTGTGCGCACCAGCGGCATGTGCACCGTCGTGATGTCGATGGCGTCCGCCGCCACCTCGGATGCGAGGCAGCGCGAGTAGGCGTCGAGCGCGGCCTTGCTGGCGACGTACGCGGCGAAACGTGGCGGGTACGTCTGGCCGCCGATCGAGGTGATGTTGAGGATGTGGCCTCCGCCCTGTGCCTTCATGCCCGGCAGCGCGGCCATGATCAGCGCGATGGCGCCGAAGTAGTTGAGCTGCATGGTGCGCTCGAAATCGTGGAAGCGATCAAGGGAGTCCATCACTGATCGCCTGATCGAGCGGCCGGCGCTGTTGATGAGCACGTCGACACGACCGTGGTCGGCGATCACGCGCTCGAGCATCTCCTTGCACGCCCCGGGGTCACTCAGGTCAGTCGGGTAGAGGTGGACGGTGCCGCCCAGCGCCTCAACCTCCGCCTTCATCTCCTCGAGCTTCTCGACGCCACGTGCCACACCGATGATGGTCGCGCCCGCACTCGCCAACGCGCTGGCGACCGCCCGGCCGATGCCGCTCGATGCGCCGGTGATCACCACCACCTTGCCGCCCGCGACGCGGCGGATGTTGTGCGCTGTCGGCAGGTCGGGGTCGAGGTGGCGTTCCCAGTAGTCCCAGACCCGCCAGGCGTAGTCGTGCAGGCGGGGCACTCGGATGCCGCTGCCCTCGAGCGCAGCCTGCGCCTGGGTGGCGTCGAAGCTCGCCGGGTAGTCCATATAGGCGAGTGCAGCCTCGGGGATGCCGAGCCGGTCAAGCACCTGACGGCGGATGCGCTGCACGGCGGGCACGCTGCCGACCATCTTCATGGTGTCGCCTGGGATCATCCTGGTCATACGGCGGTCGAACCGCAGCGCGAACTCCGGCGCATGGGCGGCGCGGCAGAAGGTGTTGAGGGTGTCGCCGAGCGAGAGCGGCGTGGGGTCGACGAGGTGGAAGGCGCGGTTGTCGAGCCCGTCGAGATGGGCGATGTGGTCCATCGCGCGGGCCACGAAGTCGACCGGGACCAGGTTGAGCGGGCCGCCTTCGGGCCCCACGAACGGCGTCCACTGGGGGAACTCACTGCGCAGCGTCTGGATGAGCTTGAAGGCGTAGTAGGGACCGTCGATGCGGTCAGCCTCTCCATTCTGGGAGGAGCCGATCACCATGCTCGGGCGGTAGACGCGCCAGGGGATGCGAGCCTCGTCGCGGACGATGCGCTCGGCCTCGTACTTGGTGGCGAAGTACGGATGGTCGAGCTCCTGGCCCTCGGCGAACATCTCCTCGGTGAACACGCCCTTGAATCGCCCAGCGACAGCGATCGAGCTGACGTGGTGGAAGCGCTCCGCCGCAATCGCGTTGGCGAGCTCGACGGTGTGGTGGGTCCCCTCGATGTTGGCCCGCTCGGTGTCCTCAGCTAACGCGGTGAGGTCGTAGATGGCGGCGAGGTGGAAGACCGTCGCCCCTTGCAGCTGATCCAGATCAGCGGTGGAGATGCCCATGCCCGGCTCGGCGATGTCGCCGATGACGGCATGCAGCCGGATGCCGTCGGAGGAGAGCTGCTCGCGGAGAGCGGCGAAGCGATGGCGTGACCCAGGACGGACGAGCACGTGGACCTCCGCACCCCGAGCCAGCAGTAGGGGCAGCAGGTGGCGACCGATGAACCCGGTGGCACCGGTGACGAAGCACTGCATCATGGACCTCCTTCCTCGCCCGCGGACCAAGCGCCATGCGCGGTGCGGAGAATAGCCCGGGGAGCGGTCGCCGCACCCGCCGCGCCACAATTGACATTCACGTCAACTTGCTTGGAGGCTCTCGCCAGATGCCCGAAGCTGTCATCGTCGCCGTCGGCCGGTCCCCGATCGGCCGTGCCATGAAGGGATCCCTGGTCAACGTCCGCCCCGACGACCTCGGCGCCTACATCGTCACCAAGGTGCTCGCGCAGGTTCCCGAGCTCGACCCCACCGAGATCGAGGACCTGATCTGCGGCTGCGGTCTTCCTGGCGGCGAGCAGGGGTTCAACCTCGGCCGAGTGGTGAGCATCCTAGCCAAGCTCGATGTGCCGGGCACAACCATCACCCGCTACTGCTCCAGCTCGTTGCAGAGCACGCGGATGGCGGCGCATGCCATCAGGTGCGGTGAGGGCGAGGCATTCCTGTCGGTGGGCATCGAATGCGTGTCGCGCTTCGTCAACGGCGTCAGCGACAACCCGCAGAACCAGAACCCCAGGCTGGAGCCGGGCAATCCCGAGGGCTTCCCCGACATCTACATCGCCATGGGACAGACCGCCGAGAACGTTGCCCGACGCGAGGGCATCACGCGCGAGGAGCAGGACAGGTTTGCGCTGCGCAGCCAGCAACGTGCCGTCGCCGCCCAGGACAATGGTTTCTTCGCCCGCGAGATCATCCCGGTGGAGCTCCCCGACGGCGCCGCCGAGATGACCAGGGACGACGGCCCGCGGCGCGAGACCAGCCTCGAGAAGCTCGCCGCCCTGGCACCGGTGTTCCGCGAGGACGGCACCGTCACGGCGGGGAACTCCTGTCCACTCAACGACGGCGCCGCGGCAGTTGTGGTCATGAGTGACACCAAAGCGAGCGCGCTGGGCATCACCCCGCTGGCGCGCATCGTCAGCACCGGCCTCAGCTCGCTGAACCCAGAGTTCATGGGACTGGGGCCGATCGAGGCGAGCAAGCAGGCCCTGGGCCGGGCGAGCATGAGCATCGACGACGTCGATGTCGTCGAGATCAACGAGGCCTTCGCCGCTCAGTGCATCCCGGCGGCTCGTGGCATTGGCATCGACCCTTTCGATGACCGCTTCAACCCCAATGGCGGTGCCATCGCGCTCGGCCACCCGTTCGGGATGACCGGCGCGCGCATCCTCTGCACGCTGCTCAACGACCTGCGCACCATGGACAAGACCATCGGACTTGAATCGATGTGCGTGGGCGGCGGCATGGGCATGGCGATGGTTGTGGAGCGGCTCAACTAGGGTGGCGGGATGGCGGCTGCGCGCCGCTCAGCCGGGCGCGGCTCCTGTGGCCACCGGTCGCGCGGGATCGCTCACCCACTCGCTCCACGAGCCTGGATACAGCGCCGCCCGGATGCCTGCGATCTCGAGTGCAAGGACCTCGTGCGCGGCGGTGACCCCCGACCCGCAGTACGCACCCACCGTTGCCCCCGGAACTGCCCTGGCCGCCTCGAACCGCTCGCGCAGCGTCTCCGCACGCAGGAAGCGGCCGTCGGGAGCCAGGTTGGCGGCGGTGGGAACGCTCCGCGCCCCGGGGATGTGGCCGGCGACCGGGTCGACCGGCTCGACCTCACCGCGATACCGCTCCGGGGCGCGGGCGTCGAGGAGGACAGCCTGGCGAGCGGTGAGCGCAGCGGCGGCGGCATCGAGCAACGGCATCCCTCCGGGCACGGCGGTGAAATCCCCAGCGCCCGCCTCAGGCTCGTCGGTCGACGATGCCAGCCCGGAGGCGGTCCAGGCGGCGTAGCCACCGTCGAGGAGGCGGACATCCGGGTGTCCGAAATAGCGGAGCAGCCACCACGCCCGGGCCGCGCTGAGCCCACCGCCGGCGTCGTAGACCACCACCGGTCGGTGCGTGCTGACGGCGGCGCGGCGCATGGCCAGCTCGAAGTCGCCGGCGTCCGGCAGCGGATGCCGACCGCGGCCACCACCGGGCGGAGCGGCGAGCTCGCGGTTGAGATCGATGAAGAGTGCTCCTGGGATGTGGCCGGCCCGGAAGTCAACGAGACCGGGCGGGCCAGCCAGGCTCCACCTGACATCAAGAAGGAGCGGCGAGTGCCCGCCGGTGATGGCCGATTCGAGCTCCTCGACCGAGATCAGCGGGCTGTCCACTCGATGCCTCCAGAACCGTCGCACGACCCAGCGCGTTTCACCATTGCCGCCGGGGCACATCGGTACCCCCGCGCGGCATCGAATGGGTGAACGCATGGTACGGTGCAAGTGATGATCTCCCGGCGCACGCTCGTCTTCACCACCCTCGCCACGGCGGTTGCGCTGCTGGCCGGGTGCGGCACGGCGAACACCGTCACCAGCCCCGGCGGCGGCGGTCCGGCGGGTATCAGCGTCATCGCACCGACACCGCCCGATCTCACCATCAGCCCGTCCGACCGCGCCACGGGAGTCCCTCTCGACCTTCCCGTGAAGGTGTCGAGCGACACCGGTAGCATCACCGCGGTCGCGGTGACGCGCATCGACGGCACGCCAACCCCCGTGCCCGGGGCCCTGTCGAGCGACAGCAAATCCTGGACCGCCAGCGACGGTCTCGACCCGTCGGCCAGGTACCGAGTGATCGCCACCGCGGTCGGCGCCGGCGGCACCCATACGACGGCTCAAGCCGCGTTCGCCACGATCACGTCGGTTGCGGGACGCCTGCTCACCGATTCCACGCCACCTGACGGGGCCACGGTGGGCGTCGGCGAGCCGATCGACCTGACCTTCAACACGCCGATCGCCGACGCACAACAGCAGGAGATCGTCAAGCACCTCAGCGTCGCCTCCACCCCGCCACAGCCGGGCGCCTGGCATTGGTTCTCCGCGACGCAGATCCACTACCGGCCGGCCCAGTACTGGCAGTCCGGCACCAAGGTCACGATCACCGCCAACTTCCACGGCGTCGGCGCCGGCAACGGAATCTGGGGCCTGGCCGGCTGGTCGAAGTCGTTCACCGTCGGTGCCAAGCACGTTTCGCTGCTCAATGACGTAACCCACCAGATGTCGGTCTACGAGAACGACAAGCTCGTCAATGTCTGGCCGATCAGCATGGGCAAGTCCGGCTTCGCGACTCTTTCCGGCAACCTGATCGTTCTCTACAGGACGTACAAGATCAAGATGAACTCCTGCCAGACGTTCGGTGGCGCGGCGTGCGTGCCGGGCAGCACCAATTACTACAACGACTACGTCTACTACGACACCGCCATCTCCACCAACGGTTTCTTCATCCACTCCGCACCCTGGTCGGTCGGTGACCAGGGATACCGCGACGTGTCGCACGGCTGCGTCAACCTCAGCCCGGACCACGCTATCAACTTCTACAACTGGTCGCTGCCCGGTGACGTGGTCCAGGTCAGCGCCACCGTCAACGTCGCCGACATCAACAACGGCGAGGCCGACTGGCAGATCCCGTTCGCCCAGTTCGACAACACCGGCATCGCCGCTCCCGTCATCGTCCCCAAGGGTGCGCAGCAGGGCGGCCTGTAACCGCAGTCAGGCAGGCGGTTCCGGTCGCGGCGAGCGGAGCCGCAGCGCGCGCCGGATGATCGACCGCTCCTCCTCGTCGGCGGTGCGCAGGATGACAAGCATGAGCACGTAGATCACCGCGGCCAGGACGGTGACCGACAGCACCGCGAACTTGCCGTGCGGGTTGGTGAGCGCGATGAAGCCGCCCATCACCAGGCCGGCGATCGCCGGCTTCCAGCACAACCTCACCACGCGCAGCGGGCCCAACACCCTGCGCAGCGCAAACCAGCCCACCACCACCAGGCCGATCTCGGTGGCGACGGTTGCCCAACTGGCACCGAGGTAGCCGAACCGCGGGATGAGGATGATGTTGAGCGCGAAGTTCAGCACCAGTCCGCATAGAGCCACGTAGGCAAAGAGTTTCTGCCTGTCAATGGCGTTGAGCACCGCGGCGAACGTGTTGTCAACGAACATGAAGACGACGGCGAGCGCCAGGATGCGCAGCGCCGCACCGCTCTGCGGGAACTGGTTGGAGACCAGGTCGATGAACTGCGGGGCGAGCAGGAACAGGCCGACGGTGATGGGCCAGCCGATCACGGCCAAGCCCTTGAAGAACTTCTCCGCCGACGCCAGGACGCGGTTCGGCGCGCTGCGGTAGTAGATCGCCAGCACCGGGAACATCACCGTGCGCAGCGTTCCGGGAATGAACAGCAGTGCCTCGAAGGGGCGGTACGCGAACGTGTACCAGCCCACCTCGGCGTAGGAGCGGTAGTGCTGGAGGATGGGTACGTCGAGCTTGAAGTACACCGTGGTGAGCACGTAGGTGATCGCCAGGGGGATGCCGGCCCTGACCCAATGCCTGAACAGCTCCGGCTCGAGCTGCCAGCGAGGCCGCACGATTCGCTTGCTGAGCAGCACCACGATGAAGTACGCCGTGGCGAAGCCCGAGCTGGCCGCGTACACCCAGAGGAAGTAGCCGGGACCGGCGTGGATCCGTGAGCCGATCAGCGCAAGCACCAGGATCACCGCCGTCTCGGGAACGATCTCGGCGATCTCGAAATTGAGCCGCTGCAGCGCGTACAGGCTGCTGCGCAGCAGCAGGGAGTACCCACTGAGCACGAGCAGGGCGAAGGCCGGAAGCAGCAGGGACTCGATGCCGGCGAACCACAGGGACGCGGCCAGCAGCGGCAGCGAGATGGCGATCAGGAACAGCTTCACCGAGGCCACGTTGTTGAAATAGCGAACCAGCTGATGGGGCTCGCGTGCGCCCTCGCGCACGTAGAGCGCGGTGAAGCCGACGTCGGTGACGGCGCCGACCAGCGCGGTGTAGGTGATCGCCGTCTGCATCTGTCCGAAGCGAGAGTCGCCGAGCGCATTGCCGATGGCCACGACAGCGACCAGCGCGAGCACACGCGACACAATCCGAGCGACCAGGATCAGGATGGTGAAGCGGAGCGCTCTCGCCCCGAGTCCGCTGGTGGAATCGGGCGTGACCGTGCCGGGCGCGTCTGGCGGCGGCTCGTCCTGCAAGGTGGCCCATTCTACGGATGGAGGCGGCGCCTCAAGCGGAGCTCACGACGGTCCCATTCATCGGCGCCGGCGACGCCGCCACCACGCAACCTCTCCCACCACGGTCCCATCTCGTCGCGGATCCGGCGCACCCCGACGCAGACATCGAGGGCGGTGGCCAGGTCGCCGCTGCGCTCGAGACGGATCGCGTAGCCGCGAGCGGCGCGCAGGTCGCGGCCGTCGCTGGCGTGCAGACGCCGCCAGACATCGATCGCCTCGGCCATGGCGCCGCGACGCTGGAGCGCCATCGCAAGGCGATGAGCGGCGCGGCGCGCCCAGGGATCGACGTCAGCGGCGACGGTCGCTCGCAGCTCGACCTCGGCGGCGTCCGCGACACCGCGCCGCTCGAGGTGGCGAGCGAGATGGTAGGCGTCCGCCGCATGAGGCGGGCGCACCCGCTGGCCGCCGACGTGGGCGGCGAGGCGGGCGCCGACGAGCACCGTGCTGACGATGTCCTGGAGGTTGTGCTCGACCACCCCGGCAAGAACAGAGGATGGGGCTCCACCCAGCCATGCACGATACCGCCCGGGCGCTTCGATGCCGGGGACGTCGCCGACGCGGTGGTGATCGAGC
This sequence comes from Candidatus Dormiibacterota bacterium, assembly GCA_955652455.1. Next base: position 25 of record CATPBU010000063.1, on the reverse strand, counting down.
AGCGACATCTCTGCATGCCGGAGGC
>CATPBU010000062.1 GCA_955652455.1 Candidatus Dormiibacterota bacterium | reverse complement strand
GGAGGGGCGATCTTCTCGAGCTGCGGCACCAGCAGGACCAGGCCGACGTACCCGTACACGATCGACGGCACACCCACGAACAGCTCGATCGCCGGCCGGAACACGCGCTCCCCGACGTTGCGACCCGTCTCGGCGAGCGTGATCGCGAGCGCGAGGCCGACGGGGATGGCGATGACCAGCGCCAGGCCCACCGCGATCGCGGAGCCCGCGATCGGTGTCAACGCCCCGTAACGGCCCGCCGGGTAGACGGCGGCGTCGGGGTCCCACGTCGCGGACCCGAAGAAGTTGTCGATGCCGATGTGGACGAAAGCCGGCCACGCGTTGACCGTCAGGAACAGGATCACGAGGGCGACAACGACCAGGCTGAGGGCCGCCGCGCCCGCGAAGCCGATCCGCGAGACCCGCTCGGCGCGAAGCCGGCGCCGCCACAGTGACGGCGCCGGCTGGATGGCGCTCGGGACGGTGCTCACTGGAGGCGCAGGTTACTGATCGACGGCAGCCGTGCGCGTGGTGGTGCTGAGCGGCAGGTACTTGAGTGTCACGAGGTCGCCGTTCTGGAAGGCCGAGCTCTGGATGTACTGCAGGAAGGACAGCGTCAGCAGGCTGGGCTGCGGCTTGGTGAAACAGTGCTCGTGCGAGAAGAAGGGGTAGGTGCCGTTCGCCACCGCGGGCCCGGCTGGAGCAGTGCCGTCGATACTCAGCGCCTTCAACGAGCCGCTCACCGACGAGTTGCTGAGGTAGGCCACGCCGCCCGGGGTCGTGGACATGCTCTGCACCACCGACTGGGTGGTGTTGATGACCGCAGCCGCATTGGTTGTCTCGGGCATGCCCTGCATGATGTCCTTGTCGAACGTGATCCGCGTGCCCGAGCCGGCGGTGCGCTCGAACACCGCGATCGGCAGGTTGGCGCCGCCCACCTGGGACCAGTTGGTGGCCTTGCCGCTGTAGATGTCGCGGATCTGTTGTGAGGTCAGGTTGGTGACGCCCGCGCCGGAGTTGACCACCACCGCGAAGAGGACGATTGCCACCGGGTGGTCGACGATGGTGCTGGCGTCAACGCCCTGGACGAGGCCGGCGGGGATGTCGCTGTCACCGATGTCGACAGCACCACTGGCCGCCTTGGTGACGCCGGTGGATGAGTTGGTCGCGGCCACGGTGATCGTCGCCCCGGAGCACTGCGCCTGGTAGTTGTCGGCCGCTTTCTGGATCAACGCTTTGATCGCCGACGAACCGTCCGCGCTGATCGACCCTGACACGCAGGTGGCGACCGGCGTGGGGGTGGCGAGGGCTGCCTGAGATCCGTTGGAACTGCTGCTCGTCGAGTCGCCGCAGGCAGCCAGCGTCACAACCGAGGCGACGGCGACGCCGGCACCAAACAAACGCGATCGAGGCATATTCCCTCTCCTAGAACCCGGATGGCGTACGCACTTCACGGGGTTTCCCCGGTACACGCGCCATGCTTGCTCAGAGGTCGTTGTCGGCACTTTGTTGGCCGGTTAAGCTCCTATTAACGGGATCGGGGTGACGCAGGATTCCAACGGACAGCCCTATGCTCGCCGCCGTGGACAATGCTGAGTGGCGCGCATCGATGCCCCTGGCCGAAGGTCTGGCCGAGGTCCTGGAGGGCTCTGAGGAGGGTCTGCTACTGGTCGGCTCGACAGGCGTGATTCAATTCGCGTCGCCGACCGCGCTGCGCCACCTCGAGCTGCCGGCGGGCGCGGTCGGGTCCGCGGTCACCGAATGCCACGCCGACTACCGGCTGGTACGCGTCCTGGTCGCCGCCGAGGCCACCGACGAGGTCGTCGAGCGGCGCTGGAGCACCGCGGAGCGCGACCTGTCGGTGCGTGCTCGGCGCATCAGCCGGCCCGGCCCCGGTGTGCTGGTGTGGGTGCGCGACGAGACTCGCGTCCGCCACCTGGAGAAGATGCGGCGTGATTTCATCAGCAACGTCTCCCACGAGCTGCGCACGCCGCTGGCGGCGATGCGCGTGATGACCGAGACGCTGCTCGCCGGTGCCCTCCAGGACCCCCCGGCCGCGGACGAGTTCGTCAACCGCATCGGCCTCGAGGTCGAGCAGATGTCGCAGATGGTCGAGGAGCTGCTCGAGCTGAGCGCGCTGGAGGGTGAGCAGCATCCGGTGCCCGACGAGCCGGTCCCCGTGGTGGATCTGCTCATCGCCATCGACAGGCTGCGGCCGTTGATCGACGACAAGGAGATCAACCTCGTCTTCGACGTGGCCGCCGACATACCGCCCATCCGTGGTGACGTCTCGCACCTCCAGCACGTGCTCCGCAACCTGGTCCACAACGCAGTGAAGTTCACACCTGCTCACGGCACCATCACGGTCAGCGCCACCGCGGTACGCGACCAGATCGAACTGCGCTGCGCCGACACCGGCGTCGGCATTCGTTCTGATGACCTGTCGCGAATCTTCGAGCGCTTCTGGAAGGCAGACAGTTCGCGCCGGCGTGACGGTGAGGGGTCCGGCCTGGGACTGGCGATCGCACGCCACGTGGTCGCCGCACACCAGGGAACGATTCGCGCCGAGTCAGAGCTTGGTCGCGGAGCCACCTTCGTGGTCACCCTCCCCGCATGGGTTACGGTGAGCTCGGCTGTGTGCTGAGCGCGCTGATGCGGGCCACGTCGATCCATGCCGGCAGCGGCGTCGAATCGAGGAGCTGACGCGACAGCGCCGTTGCCGCATTGAGGGCGAAACCCAAGCCGTGCCCGGTGTATCCACCGCAGATGTGGGTTCTGTGGCAGCCTGGGGCGAGACCCACGAGCGGGAGACCGTCGTCGCTGAAACCCATGATTCCCGCCCATCGATGGGTGACGGCGGCGCCGACTCCAAGAACGCGCAGCTGCCCGTCGAGAAGGTGTTGCACACGCTGCGTCGGCACGGCATCGAGTCCGACCTCCTCCTCGAGAGCGCGGTGACGAAAGCCACCAACGAGGACGGAGCCGTCGTCGCGCTGCCGCCAGTAACGGTGGCCCCACTCCGCGTACACCGGAATCCCGAGGCGACCGTCGATGGGCGCGGTTGCCAGCATCTGCGCGCGGACCGGCCGGATGGGGGCTGAGGGCAGTAGCTGCGAGGTCCATGCATTGGTGGCCAGCAGCACTGCTGATGTCTCGATTGATCCCTCCGCCACGTGTACCACGGCGGCGTTCTGGCCATCCTCGACAGCAAGGACAGGGTGATGTTCGAAGATGCGCGCCTGGTGGACCGCGGCAAGCCCACCCACCAGGCGTACCGGGTCGAGCTCACCGTCGGCCGGGTTGAACAGCGCGCGGACCCCGCCGGAGGCAGCAGTGGGCTCGACCAGCTCAACGTCAAATCCATCCTCGGCGAGCAGCGTTGCGGCCTCGTCGAGACTGGCTGCCTCCTCGTCATCGAACGCCACCGTGAGGCTGCCCCGGCGGCGGTAGCCTGCGTCCAGTCG
>CATPBU010000061.1 GCA_955652455.1 Candidatus Dormiibacterota bacterium | reverse complement strand
GATCGCGCTGGACCCGTCCGTCCGGGTGCTGACCATCGACACGGGTCGCCTTCCCGAGCCGACGCACCGCTACCTGGACACGCTGCGCGAGCACTGGGGACGCGGCATCGAGGTCATTCATCCGGACAGCGAAGAACTCGAGGTGTTCACCCGTGAACACGGGTCCAATCCGTTCTATGCCTCCGCGCACCTGCGGCTGGATTGCTGCCACCTCCGCAAGGTCGCCCCGCTCGAGCGTGTCCTGGTGGGCGTCGACTGCTGGCTGAGTGGGGTCCGGCGCGGCCAGTCGGCGCGGCGCGCCGGTGCGGAGACAGTCGAGATTGATGCCCGGCACGGCGGCATCGTCAAGGTCAACCCACTGGCGCTGTGGTCCGACGAGACCGTGCGCGGCTACCTGCGCGAGCATGGTGTGCCGCTCCACCCGCTCTATGCCAAGGGCTACACCAGCATCGGCTGCGCGCCGTGCACGCGGCCCGTCGCGGCCGGCGACCATGCGCGTGCCGGCCGTTGGTGGTGGGAGAGCGGAGTCGACAAGGAGTGCGGCATCCATGCCGTGCCGCTGGTCGTCCCGGTGGGGGCCCCGTCATGACCGCGCCGCGATCGCCGGTGCTCGCAGCGGAGGCATTGAGCTGATGTGTGGAACGTGCGGGTGCAATGCGCCCGAGGAACAGCTCTCCAAGGTCGAGCTGATCAAGGAAGCGAGCAACCGGCTGCGCGGCGACATCGCCGGCGAGCTGGCGTCCGCCGAGCCGGTTTTCACCGAGTCGTCGATGCAGCTCCTCAAGTTCCACGGCATCTACCAGCAGGAGGATCGTGACCGGCGCAAGGAGGCGCGCCGCCTCGGGCTCGCCAAGCACCACCAGATGATGGTGCGCACGCGCATCCCCGGCGGGATCGTCTCGCCAGACGCGTACCTGGCCCACGATCGCATCGCGTCTGCATGGGGCAACGCCACCATGCGCGTGACCACGCGCCAGGATTTTCAGCTGCATGGCATCCTCAAGGGGGACCTGCGCGCGGCGATCCGCGAGATCAACGACGCTCTGCTCACCACGCTTGGCGGATGCGGCGACGTCGAGCGCAACATCATGTGCTGCCCGGCCCCGGTGGTGGACGGGTTCCGCGCTGAGGTATCGCGCTGGCTCGCCGCCCTTGTGGCCGAGCTCACACCCTCGACTGGCGCGTACCACGAGATCTGGCTGGACGGCGAGCTGGCCGTTGAGTCGGGCAGCGCCGAGGACGAGCCGCTCTACGGGCCACGCTACCTGCCGAGGAAATTCAAGACCGCGATTGCTTTGTCCGGCGACAACTGCGTCGACGTGCACGCCAATGACCTCGGCCTGGTGGCGTTGCGCGGTGCGGACGGAAACCTGGCCGGGTTCACCGCTCTGGTCGGCGGGGGCCTGGGACGCACACGCAACAAGCCGGACACCTTCGCCGCCGTGGCACGCCCGCTGGCTACCGTGCTGCCCGACCAGGTGGTGGCGCTGAGTCGCGCGGTCATCGAGGTGCAGCGCGATCACGGCAACCGCGTGGACCGCCGCCACGGTCGTCTCAAGTACCTCATCGCCGACCGCGGCCTGCCCTGGTTTGCCGACCAGGTGCAGAGTCGCGTCTGTTTCGCCCTCGGCGAGCCGGGTCCGATCACGTGGCCCCGTGTCCAGGATCACCTCGGCTGGCACGAGCAGGGCGACGGCAGACTCTACCTTGGAATCTTCGTCGAGAACGGCCGCATCGCCGACGCTCCCGCGATGAGTCTGCGCACCGCGCTCCGTGAGGTGGTCGAGACGATCCGTCCGGAGGTGCGGCTCACTCCCCAGCAGAACGTCATCCTCGCCTCTGTCGCGCCCGCGCACCGCTCCACCGTCGACGCCATCATCGATCGCCACGGTGTGGACCAACCGGCGGCTGTGCACCCGGTGCGCCGCCTCTCGATGGCATGTCCCGCGATTCCCACCTGCGGGCTGGCGGTGGCGGAGAGCGAGCGCGTCCTGCCCACATTGATCCGCGACATCGAGACGCTCGTCGACGAGGCCGGACTCACCGACTCGCCCATATCGGTGCGGATGACCGGCTGTCCCAATGGCTGCGCGCGGCCATATCTCGGGGACGTCGGCTTGGTCGGCACCACCCTGGGGAAGTACGACGTGTTTCTCGGTGGCGACCCGGGCGGGACGCGGCTCAACCAGCTCTACGCGCCCGCGGTGCCGTTCGAATCCATCTGCAGCCTGCTGCGGCCGCTGCTGGGCGCGTTTGCATCCGAAAGACAGGACGCGGAGGCGTTCGGTGACTGGTGCCATCGCACCGGCATCGAGGCCCTGCGTCGGCGCTTTGCGGAGCCTGACATGGCGATGGGTGAAGACATCGTCGAGGCCGTGCTCGCGTGATCCACGCCGAGCGGCCGCTGGCCTACATGGTCGGGCTCGACCTCGCCGGACGGCGGTGCGTCGTGCTTGGAGGTGGAGAGATCGCCGAGCTTCGTGTGGCCGGCCTCCTCGACGCCGGAGCGCTGGTCAGCGTGGTCGCACCGACCCTGCACACCACGCTCGCGCACCTGGCGGCGAGCGGGAACATCGAATGGACGCCCCGCGCCTATCAGCCGGGTGACCTGCACGGTGCGTTCCTCGCTCTCAACACAGTCGATGGGGCGGCCACCGAGCGTTCGGTGCGCGTCGAGGCCACCACGGAGAGAGTGCTGCTCAACACCCACGACCGTCCGGCGTCGTGTGACTTCGCGTCCCCGGCACTGGTGCGACGCGGACGCCTGCAGGTCGCGGTGTCCACATCGGGTGACAGCCCGTACGTGGCGGCCGCTGTCCGCGAACGCCTGGAGAAGCTCATCGGCGAGGAGTGGGGCTCGCTGCTGTCGCTGGTCGGCGGAGTGCGCCGGCGTCTCCGTCGCCAGGGGGTCTCCGCAGCGGAGCAGCAGCGCGTCTACCACGGACTGCTTCGTC
>CATPBU010000060.1 GCA_955652455.1 Candidatus Dormiibacterota bacterium | reverse complement strand
GGCCCGGTAGAGTTCGAAGACCGTTCGCATCGTGAAGTAGACCTCCGTATGCAGTCGGTACCTTGCTACCAGCATAGGGGCGTCGGGGCTCTAGTCAAGAGGTCCGCGCGGATCGTCACCGGGTGGTCCGACTCATAGACTGAGACCCGCTGCGGCAATACAATGGCAAACGCCTGTTCGGCTACGGAGGATTCATGTCCGGTCACAGCAAGTGGGCGGGGATCAAGCACAAGAAGGCGATCGTCGACGCCAAACGTGGCCAGGTTTTCACCAAGATCGCTCGGGAACTGTCTGTCTCGGTTCGCGAGGGTGGACCGGATCCCGCGTCCAACTTCCGCCTGCGCCTCGCCATCCAGAAGGCGCGTGAGGTCAACATGCCCGCCGACAACATCGAGCGTGCCATCCAGCGGGGCGCCGGCGGCAAGGATGGCGCCCAGCTCGAGGAGATTCGCTACGAGGGCTATGGCCCGCACGGTGTGGCGGTGATGGTCGACGTGCTCTCCGACAACCGCAACCGCACCGTGGCCGCGATCCGCAACCTCTTCACGCGTGCCGGCGGGTCGCTGGGTGAGACCAACAGCGTCGGCTGGATGTTCAAGCAGGAGGGGGTGCTCCGGGTGGCCGCCGCGGGACGCGATCCCGACGAGCTGGCTCTCGAGCTGCTTGAGGTCGTCGACATCGGCTTCGACGGCGACATCTCCGTCGACGACGATGCCGTGGTGGTGACCGTGAACCCCGCCCAATTCGAGGCCGCACGCAGCGCGCTGGAGACAGCGGGACACAACGTCGAATCCGGCGAGGTGACCATGAACCCCAGCACGTCGGTACCGCTCGACGGCAAGCAGGCCACGGCGGTGCTGCGGCTGCTGGAGAACCTCGAAGAGGACGACGACGTGCAGCAGGTCTACGCCAACGCCGAGATCCCCGACGACGTGCTCGAGTCGGTCGGCTGACGGGTGCGCGTCCTGGGCGTCGATCCGGGACTGGGCCGCACCGGTGTCGCCCTCGTCGACGGCCACCCCGGTGCGCTGCGTCTCGTGCACTCCGCGTGCCTGCAAACGCCCGCGGGGATCGATGATTCTGAGCGTCTGTTCCGGCTATCCGAGTTGATCGGCGCCGTCGTCGCTGAGCAGCGACCCGCCTTCGCCGCCGTCGAGCGGCTCTTCTTCTCGACCAACCGCACCACGGCGATGCGCGTCGCCGAGGCTCGCGGAGTGTTGCTCTGCGCGCTGGCCGCTGCCGGCGTCCCGGTGGCCGAGTACACGCCCAACGAGGTCAAGGAGTCGGTGGCCGGGTACGGAGCCGCGCGCAAGCCGCAGGTGCTGCGCATGACCATGCGTCTTCTCTCGGTCGAACACATCGAGGGGCCGGACGATGTCGCCGATGCCTGCGCCATCGCCGTCTGCCACCACCACCGGGCTGCACTCACGTTGCGAGTGCGCGGGCAGCGCCTGCGGTCAGCCATCACTCCGCTCGACGTCGCAGTCGCAGCGGCGCGGGCACACCTGGGCACTGGAGCGCGATGATCGCACTGCTGCGGGGCCGGGTCGCGGGCGTCGAGGACGACGTGGTCACGCTCGACGTCAACGGCGTGGGCTACGCAGTGCAGTGTCACCTGCGCACCGCGGTGTCGTTGCACACCAGCACCGGCGAGGTCACCCTGCACGTCCACACCTCCGTCACCGACGACGCGATCAGGTTGTACGGGTTCACCACCACCGAGGAGTTGCGTCTCTTCCGCCTGCTCATCGCGGTCGAGCGGATCGGTCCCAAGGCCGCGCTCGGCATCCTCGGCCGAGCCGACCTGACCACCATGGTGCGCGCGCTGCGCAGCGGGGACGCCGCGATGGTCGCGACCGTTCCCGGCATCGGCGTGAAGACCGCCGAGCGCGTCGTCCTCGAGTTGCGCGGCAAGCTCGACCGGCTCGCGCTGCCCGGAGACACGGCCACGCCGGTCGCCGCCGCCGCCGATGAGGCGATCCGGGCTGCGGTGGACGGTCTGGCCACGATGGGTTTCCGCGAGTCCGCGGCGCGCGATGCCGTGCAAGCCGCACTCCGTGATGGAACCGAGCCTCTCGACGTGGCCGGGCTCGTCGCCGCGGCGCTGCGCCGTCTCGACATGGTGGCGGCCGGCTGATGGATGAGTCGCGGGTGGTGACGCCGATCGAGGTGGAGGAGGAGCACGCAGCCGAGGTGGTGCTGCGCCCCAAACGACTCGAGGACTTCGTCGGCCAGGAGGGGATCCACGAGCAGGTCCGCGTGCTTATCGAGGCGGCGCGCGGTCGCGGGGAGCCGATCGACCACATCCTCCTCTACGGACCGCCCGGGCTCGGCAAGACGACTCTTGCCCAGATCATCGCCAACGAGATGGGCGTCCAAGCTCGTCTCACCTCCGGTCCGGCCCTCGAGCACCAGGGGATGCTGGCCTCCATCCTCACCTCCCTGAACGACCGCGATGTCTTCTTCATCGACGAGGTCCATCGGCTCAACCACGCCGTCGAGGAGGCGCTCTACCCGGCGATGGAGGATCTCGCCTTCGACTTCGTCGCCGGGCGCGGTGCCGGCGCCCAGACGCTCCGTCTCAGCCTCAACCGGTTCACGGTGATCGCAGCGACCACGCGAGCGGGCGCACTCGGCGGCCCGTTGCGCGACCGCTTCGGCGTGACCTTCCGGCTCGATTACTACGACGTCGCGGAGCTGACCGACATCATCCAGCGCAGCGCGCGGCTGCTCAAGATCGGCATCGACGACGACGGCGCAGCGCTGCTCGCCTCGCGTGCCCGCGGCACGCCGCGCGTCGCCAACCGGCTGCTGCGCCGGGCTCGGGACTACGCGCAGGTCCGTGCCGCGGGCCACATCGACGTCGCGGCCGCCACGGCGTCGCTCGACATGCTGGGCGTCGATGCCGCCGGACTCGACGAGATGGACCGGCGTGTGCTGGTAGCGCTGACCGGTCCCCTGCGCGGTCATCCGGTGGGTGCTCAGACCATCGCGGTCAGCGTCCAGGAGGAGCCTGAGACCATCGAGGACGTGGTCGAGCCGTACCTGATCCGCCTCGGCATGGTCGCGCGCACGCCGCGCGGGCGCGTGCCCACCGCACGCGCGTATCAGCACCTTGGCCTGCCCATTCCCGCCGGCACCGCGGGTGGCGACGACCCTCAGTCGTCACTGTTCGCGTAGCCAGGTCGATGGCGGCCGTCACCGGCGACACTCGCCACCACGCGCCGGCGTTCTCCACTGACCGGTTCGACTACACGCTCCCCATCGAACGCATCGCGCAGACCCCGCTGGAACCGCGCGACTCCTCGCGGTTGCTCCACCTCCGCCGCGACGGTGCGGTCGACGACCACCTGTTCACGGCACTGCCAGACCTGCTCCGCTGTGGCGACCTGTTGGTCGCCAATGACACCCGCGTGCGCGCCGCCAGGTTGCGCGGCACGCTGGCAGAGGGTGGATCGGCCGAGGTCCTGCTCCTCGAACGCGTGGAGCCCGGACGTTTCACCGCGCTGGTGCGCCCCGGCCGGCGCCTGCGGGCCGGGGCGGTGATGCGCCACGGTGACTCATTGCGGGTCACCGTCGTCGGTCCCGCCTCCGGCCATCCCGGCGGGCGCGTGGTCACCGTGGAGGCGGATGGCGACGTCGATGACGCCATCGCGCAGGCCGGCGAGGCCCCGCTGCCGCCGTACATTCACACACCGCTGGGCGACGCTTCGCGGTACCAGACGGTCTACGCCGCCGGCGACCCGGCCTCGGCTGCGGCGTGCCTCCGTTCATCGAGCGCCGCAAGCATTCTCGCCGCCAGCTCAGGTCTGCGCGTATCGACTGCCAATATTGGCGGTTCGCTGCTGGCGATGCATCCGATC
>CATPBU010000059.1 GCA_955652455.1 Candidatus Dormiibacterota bacterium | reverse complement strand
TCACCGCGTTCGTGCGCGACCAGGGCTGCGGTTTCGATCGCGATGCGGTGCCCGCGGACCGCCGTGGGATCAGCGAGTCGATCGTGGGGCGGATGCGCCGGCTCGGTGGGACGGCGACGATCACCTCGCGGCCTGGGGAGGGAACGGAGGTGCAGATGCGCATCAACCGCAACGGCTCATGAGCGGAGCGGATGCGCCTGTCCGGGTGTTCCTGGTTGATGACCACCACCTCTTCCGCAGCGGTCTGCGCGCCGAGCTCGGCGATCGTTTCGAGATCGTCGGGGAGGCCGAGGATGTCGAGGGCGCGGTTGCCGGCATCGATCGAGCCGTTCCCGACGTGGTGGTTCTCGACGTGCATCTGCCCGGCGGTGGCGGCCTCGCTGTGCTCGAGGCCACGCTCCGCAAACGCCCGGAGGTGCGCTTCCTGGCGCTGTCTGTGTCCGATGCGCCCGCCGATGTCATTCAGGTGATCCGCGGCGGTGCGCGCGGCTACGTGACCAAGTCCGTGAGCCCGGCTGAGCTCGCCGCTGCGATTCGCGCTGTCCACGGCGGTGATGCAGTCTTCTCACCGCGGCTCGCCGGGTTCGTGCTCGACGCATTTCGCGGCGACCTGCCCGGCGTCAGCGACCCCGAGCTCGACCAGCTCACCACCCGCGAGCGCGAGGTGCTGCGCCATATCGCGCGCGGGTTCACCTACAAGGAGGTTGCAGCGCGACTTCACCTGTCCGTCAAGACTGTTGAGACACACGTCTCGTCAGTGCTGCGGAAGCTGCAGTTGTCGAGCCGCCATGAGCTGACCCGGTGGGCCGTCGACCGCCGCATGGTGTGAGCGTCAGCGGCCCTGCATTCGCAGCACCGCACGCGCCCGCAGTGACGTCCGGCCGGTGCGCCGTTCAACCGTGTCGGCGCTGCGCATCGCCATGACGGCGGCGTTGACCCCGAGCCAGCGCAAAGGTTCGGGCTCCCACCTGGGTGAACGGTGCTGCACCCAGGGAAGATGGGTCAACTCAGTGTCGCGCGCGAGGATGAGGTCGGCCAGGGTGCGTCCGGCGACATTGCTCGCCGTGACCCCGTCACCGACGTAGCCGCCCGCCCAGGCGACGCCGCGCGCGCGATCGATGCCAACCGACGGAAACCAGTCTCGGGCCACGCCGATCGGCCCGCCCCACCGATGGGTCACGGCCGCGCCGCGCGTCTGCGGGATGAGCTCGTGGAGCGTCTCCTCGAGGGCGGTGAAAACGGCCGGGTCACTGTCGAACGCTGGTGTGATGCGCGAGCCAAAGTGGTAGGGCGCACCCCGCCCACCGAAGGCGATCCTGCCGTCGGCGGTTCGCTGCGCGTAGATGAGCAGGTGCCGGCCGTCGGCGACGGTCTCGGCATTCGACCACCCGATCTCCGCCCAGGCGGTGGACGAGACGGGCTCGGTGGCGATCATCAGCGAATAGAGGGGAAGGAGGGTGCGGCGTTCGCCGCGGAGGGTCGGTGTGTACGCCTCGGTGGCGCGCACCACGGTGCGCGCGCTGATGACACCGCGGGCGGTGGTGACCCGATGTGGTCCAACCTCGATCGCGGCTGTCCGCTCGACGATGCGGCCGCCCAGACGTTCCACGGTGCGAGCCAGCCCGCGCACCAGCTTGCCAGGATGGATGCGCGCCGCGTTCGGCGTGTACGTGCCGCCGAATGCGTCGGAGACCCGTACGCGGGCCAGCACCTCGTCCGCGCCGAGCCAGCGGAGCCCCAAAGCCTCACCAGAGCGCCGCTGCGAAAGCGTTGCCTTGTGGCGCAGGGCCTTCGCCTGAAGCGGCGTGCGCGCCACGAACATCGATCCCCCGCGAACCAGGTCGGCGTCGATTTGTTCGCGGTCCAATGTCGCTGCGACATCGTCGATGCCATCGACCATGGCTCGATGCATCGCCAGTGCCGCCGCCTCGCCTCCACCGACGCGTGCCACCCGTTCCCACGGGACCGGGAACAGGTCGCTGAGCCAACCGCCGTTGCGCCCGCTGGCGCCGAAGCCGGCGATCTCGCGCTCAACGACCAGGACGTTCAGCGCCGGTTCTCGCCGAAGCAGTGAATACGCTGTCCACAGCCCCGTGTAACCGGCGCCGATGATGACCACGTCGACGTCCGTGTGACCCTCCAGCGGAGGGCGCGGTGACAGGTCGTCGTCGACGGTGTCAAGCCACAGGCTGATGCCTCTGTAGCCGGACGCGGTCACGCCTCGAGGTTGGACATCACGTGCTTGATGCGCGTGTAGTCTTCGAACCCGTACATGGACAGGTCCTTGCCGTAACCTGAGTGCTTGAAGCCTCCGTGGGGCATCTCCGACACCACCGGGATGTGCGTGTTGATCCACACGCAGCCGAAGTCAAGCATCCGCGCCATGCGCATGGCGCGTCCATGGTCGCGCGTCCACACGCTCGATGCGAGCCCGTACTCGACGCCGTTGGCCCAGCGCAGGGCCTCATCCTCGTCGGTGAATTGCTGCACGGTGACCACCGGGCCGAAGATCTCCTGCTGGATCATCTCGTCGTCCTGCTGCAACCCGTCGATAACCGTGGCCTCCTGGAAGAAGCCGGGGCCGGCTGACGCCGCACCTCCGGTCACGACGCGCGCATGCCCGGGAACGCGGTCGAGAAAGCCGCGCACACGGGCAAGCTGGTCGCCGTTGTTGAGCGGTCCGTAGGCTGCGTCCGTGTCGGACGGCGGCCCTGTGCGGGTCGAGGCTGCCTGCTCGACGAGCGCGCTGACGAATTCGTCGTGCACGCGCGGACCGGCGAGCACGCGCGTCGCCGCGGTGCAGTCCTGGCCGGCGTTGAAGTACGCGGCGCCGGCGATCCCCTCGGCAGCGGCAGCGATGTCGGCGTCGTCGAACACGATCACCGGCGCCTTGCCGCCGAGCTCGAGATGTACGCGCTTGAGGTCGAGCGCAGCCGCCTGGGCGACCTCACGACCGGCGCGGACGCTGCCGGTGATGGACGCCATGGCTGCGATCGGATGCGACACCACAGCTGCGCCCGTGCTCCGGTCGCCGCAGACAACGTTGAGGACACCGGGAGGCAGCACCTCGCGGGCCAGCTCGGCCATGCGCACCGTGGTCAGCGGTGTCGTGTCCGACGGCTTGAGGACGACCGTGTTCCCCGCCGCGATGGCCGGCGCGAACTTCCACGCAGCCATCAGCATCGGGTAGTTCCACGGGGTGACCTGGCCGCACACTCCAATCGGTTCGCGACGGATCCAGCTGGTGTGGCCGGCCATGTACTCGGCGGAGGCGAGGCCCTGGAGGTGGCGCGCCGCCCCCGCCATGAAGCGCACCACGTCGTACAGCATCGGCATCTCCTCGCTCTCTGTGAGAGCGAGGGGCTTGCCGGTGTTGCGGCATTCGAGCTCGACCAGCTCGCGGCCGTGGGCTTCGAGGAGGTCGGCGAAGCGGAGCATGGCCAGGCTCCGGTCCTTGGGGGTGGCGTCGCGCCAGCCGCCGAACGCTCGCTGCGCGGCCCGGTACGCCGCATCGACATCCTCGGCGCTGGACAGCGGCGAGTGGGCGAAGACCTCGCCCGTGGACGGGTCGACGAGCGGAATCGTCTTGCCTTCGCGCGATTCGGTGGACTCGCCACCGATGACGTTGCGCACAATGTCGACGGTCGTGGCCATGACTGAACCCCCGATGTGACGTGTCCGCGTCAAAAAGTCCGCGGCGTGTTGATCCAGAGCACCCGGGTGACCACGTCTCCCGGGTTCCACCAGCGATGGCGGCGCGATGACTCGAAGCAGAGTGACATGCCGGGACCGATGTCGAACTGGTCGCGACCGTCGAGGGTGATCGACAGCGTGCCCTCGACGACGTAGAGGAACTCCTCGCCATCGTGGGTGTACTCGCCGCCGCTGCCCTGGCCAGGCTCGATGCTGAACCTCTGTGGTTCGAGCAGCTGGGCGGTCCCCGAAAGGTCCTCGATCTGGACCCCCTGGGTGGGCAGGTCGAGCGGCAGGACCTCACCGCCGAGAACCTGGCATGCGGGCAGCGGCGCCGCGGACAGTGCGGCGACGCTGGTGCCGAGGGCGGAGCTGATCTTCTGGAGCGAAGCCACCGACGGCTGCACGATGCCTCGTTCCACGCCGGAGACGAGCGAAGGCGACAGCCCGGCGCGCGACGCGAGGGCGCGGAGTGATAGTCCCTTGTCGCCACGCCGCTCACGCAGCCGGCCGCCGACGGTCGCCGCACGACCATCCACGACAGGCGCAGGCCGCTCCGCTCTGGCGCGACGTTGCAACGCCACGGTTGGAAGGCGACGGCGGATCGCGTGCACGGCCAGGCCCTCGACGGTGCGCAGGCGGTGAACCTCGCGCGCGCGGCTGACGTCGCCGGCGTCGTAGCTGCGCCACCCGGCTGAGCTGCGGGCTGAACGGAGCAGGCCGTTCTGTTCCCACGCGCGCAGCGTCGAGGGGCTGATTCCGACCATGCGCGCCGCCTCGCTCACCGAGTAGCGCCGCCCCACTTCCGTCGCCACGTGCCCCTCTCCATCAGCCGGGAACCACTTGACGAGCCTACCACCCGGCGCTAGGGTGTGCACCGCTCCTTGCAGGTGTTCTGCAAGACC
>CATPBU010000058.1 GCA_955652455.1 Candidatus Dormiibacterota bacterium | reverse complement strand
GTACGGCCGAGAGCCGTCTGGAGTGCGATGCCACCGACGACCGGTGGAAGCACGAGCGGCAGCGTCACGAGCCCGCGGATCACGCGCCGTCCGGGCAGCGATGACCGCGCCAGCAGGTGGGCGAGCGGCACGCCGATCACCAGCGAGATCGCCACCGCGATGAGTGAACACTCGACGGAGAGGCGGAGTGCCGTGAGCACAGCCGTTGAGGAAACTCCGGTCGCGAGGTTGCTCCAGTCGACGTGGACGAGCAGTCCGATTAGCGGCAGCGCGATAAAGAGCACGGCGACCGCGGCCGGGATCAGGAGACCGAGGAGTGGGCGTCGCGTGACGCCCGGTTTCACGGTGCGAGGAATCCGGCGCTCAACAGCACCGCGTGGATGCTCCCCGACACGACCTCTGTGACGAACGCCTCGGCGGGGGCGAGGTGCGAGCTTCCCTTGAGCGCCGCGATCTCATATGTCGCACTGACGTTCTGTGCGTCGGGAATCGGCACGCCCGTGACCTTGCTTCCCGCTGTCGCGACATCGGTCACGAACACGATCCCCGCGTCGGCATTACCCGATTCCACCTGATTGACGACCTGCGCGTCGTCGCTCTGGAGCGATTTCGGAGTGAGCTTGATTCCCGCCGTCGAGAGGGCCTTGGCGGCATAGCCGCCCACCGGAACGCTCGGGTCTGCGAGCACAACTGACAGGCCTGACTTTGCGAGGTCGGGGAGGCCCATGAGGCCTTTGGGATTGCCCGGCGCCACGATGATCTCGAGCTTGTTCTTGCAGAAGGCCTGAGGGGTCTCGACAAGCCCAGCGGCCACCAATCGCTGCATGGTCGACGCGTTCGCCGTTGCGATGACATCGGCCGGTGCGCTGTTGATAATTTGGGTCACCAGCGCCTGCGAGCTGCCGAACGAGTACAGGGCCATAAACCCCGGGTGAGCCGCCTCGATCGCGGTCTCGGCCGAGTTGAAGGTGGCGGTCAGCGACGATGCAGCGAACACCGTGATGGACGAACTCAACGGGTCGGGTGTGGCGGTCGGCCCAGAGCTCGACGGTGTGGACGAGGTCGACGCGCAGGCGGCGAGGACAAGAGCCGCTGTGGCCGAAAGCATAACTGGGCGGCAGCTGAACTTCATGACCTCCTCTGTTGTCAGCGGGCAAGTGGCGGCAACTCGATGACGACGTTGGTCGCCTTGATCGAAGCGATCGCGAGCACGCCGGGCGACAGCCC
Organism: Candidatus Dormiibacterota bacterium; assembly: GCA_955652455.1. The sequence goes on along the minus strand of CATPBU010000058.1, from coordinate 3,196 downwards.
GAGCTCGTCGACCGCTTCCCTGCTGATCAGCGAACTGATCCGAAACGGCCCAGCCTGAAGCTTGACGTGGGCCATGACACCATCAACGGCCACGTCAGTGACCAGGCCGGGAAAGTGGTTGCGCGCCGACTCGGTGACCGCGACTACCGGATGCTGACTTGCGAGCTCGACCGCGAACCGCGCGAGGGCAACGCCGTCGACCAACCGCTGTCGGCCGTGGCTGCGCACTGTGTCAAGGCGCCCCGCGTCAGCCCAGCGCCGCACTGTATCGACACTCACGCCCAGCAGATCGGCAGCCTGACCCATCTTGTACCTGGACATCCGCGGCACCTTACCGCAAACGCGGTCTTTTTCTCAACTCGAGCTGGCGACGCCGTAGTTTGGACGGCGTTCTCCTAGCGAATCCTCGCTCGGGAGTTTCGTCCAAAGCGGCGCACCATTCGCCGAGCATGACTCGGCCGCGAGGTGCCCGAACCACCGGCGCGCCCTTGTTACCGGGCGACCGCCAGGGGTCGCTTCGCGTGTTCGAGGATGGCCGCGGCATCCGCGTTGACGGGTGCCATAGCTGGAACTGCCGGTGAGCTCGCGACGAGGGTGACCACCACCTTCGCTGGCTGTCGCAGGGACTCATGCACCGTGCACTGGTCGACGGCACGCCGAATGCTGGCCAACCGCTCCGCGCTCAGAGTGATCGGTAGCACCATGTCTACGCGGACGGACTCGACGTGCCAGGGCGGGGTCGTGCTCATTTCGTACTCACATATCGCGGTGATCGAGGCGTTGGCGTCGACCCGCGCCAGGACGAGCTGCGCTGAGTGAGCTGCGCAACTGGCCAGCGCGGCCACGAACAGTTCGACCGGAGTTGGACCGGCCTCGAAGTACGGAGTCGCCTTCGGTTGATCAACTGCCAGCTGATGGCCGCGGATATCGACCACGAACTGTTCTCCGGAAACGTGCCTGACGGTGATCGTCTTAGCCATGGAGTCAGCGTGGCACAACCGGGTCGTCCGTCACTAGAGCCGTTGGTCACCAACTGTGGCATTCCACACGAGCACTGGGACCGTCTTGACCAGGACCAAGGCCTCTGGTCGTGGTTCACGCGCATGAGAGGGTGAGCGCGAATGCTGGACGTCTTCCGGCGGAGTCCGCGGGCGGGTCAGGGTGGTGGCGACCAGGCGCGACGGTTCTGTCATCCACCTCACCATTGCAATCACCCCGCCGCCTCGAGACCTCCGACCTGCCTGAACCAGGGGTTGCGGCAGGCGCCATCGTCATGCGTGGCCGAGCGGCGATCTGTATCGGGACGTTCGCCTCTGGTCGCTTACCGTGGGGGCGGCTTATCGTCGGATCGAGAGCCCACTTGGCTCACGGGACCACAGGAGGTGAGGCAAAGATGTTCGACAAGATGGTGCTAGCAGTGGACGATTCGCCGTCGTCGGAGGCGGCCATCGAAACCGCCATCGGGCTCGCGTCCAAGCTCGGCGCTCAGGTGGAGGCCGTGCACGTTCGGGAGCACGATGCGATCGTCTCAAAGGCCGGGTCGGGTCCTGACCTGGAGACACCAGAGGATGCCGCCGCGATGCTCGCGGCCGTACTCAACAGGCTCAAGGAGGCCGGAATCAGTGCCCACGTCACCCTGCGGCAATCGCCACACCACAACGTGGTGCGCGAGATCATTGCCGTTGCAGATGACGTCGGAGCGGACCTCATAGTCGTCGGCAGCCGTGGTCTATCAGGGTTCGCCGAGAGCGTGCTCGGCAGCGTCTCCCACAAGCTGGTGCAGCATTCGGGTCGCCCCGTGCTTATAGCCCACGACCTGGCCCACGTCGCTACGGTGAACTGATCAGCCCCAGACCGCGCGGCGGACGTCAGCTCGTCACGAAGGCCAGGCTGTGCGATCGCGATTGAGCGACCGGGCGCGCTCAGCGACGGCGAGGCCGTAGAGGTTGACCCGGCCGTGCTCGGTGACGGCCCAATGGCCGTGCGGCTGGGTGGTGGTGACCGCGACGCCTTGGCATACTCTTGTCGGGCATGCATGGACGACCACGTTGCACCGAGGGATATTGCCCATATCCGGGTGGGCCGATTTCGTCGTCGAGGGCATAGGGACCGCGTGGAGCAGCTGAGCCTCGGTGTGATCGCCCGGTCCCACAAACCCAACGAGTACCGGCTGCCGATTCACCCGTCGCACCTTGACCGGATCGACCCTGCCCTCCGCGGGCGGATCTTTCTGGAATCGGGCTACGGCGAGCGTTTCGGAGTCTCTGACGACCGGCTCGCACCTCTTGTTGGCGGCCTGCGATCGCGCGAGCAGCTCGTCAACGAGTGCGATGTCTGCGTCCTACCCAAGCCGACCGCCGATGACCTATCCGACCTCCGAGAGGGACAAGTGTTGTGGGGCTGGCCGCACTGTGTCCAGGATGAGACCGTCACCCAACTCGCCATCGACCGACGCCTGACGCTGATCGCCTGGGAGGCCATGAACCACTGGTCGGCCGACGGCGCGTACAAGGTGCACGTCTTTCACAAGAACAACGAGCTGGCCGGCTACTGTTCGGTCCTTCATAGCATGCAGCTGATCGGTACGACGGGTGAGTACGGCCGCCGCTTGCGCGCTGCCGTGATCAGCTTCGGCGCCACTGCGCGGGGCGCGGTGACGGCGCTGCACGCGCTCGGCGTCCTCGACGTCACGGTGCTGACGCATCGCGATGTCTCGGCGGTCGCATCGCCGATCCACACCGCGCGCCTGCTGCACTTCGAGCGTGACGCTCGGGACCGGAGCCGTGCTGTGGTCCTCGACAGTTCGGGGCAGCAGCCGATCGCCAAGTTCCTGGCCCAGCACGACATCGTCGTGAACTGCGTTCTTCAAGACACCGACGCGCCGCTCATGTTCGTCACCAGCGAGGAGCTGGAACTCTTCGCGCACGGCAGTTTGCTCGTCGACGTGTCGAGCGACGAGGGCATGGGGTTCGAGTGGGCTCGCCCCACGTCCTTCGAGCACCCGATACTTCGTGTGGGCGGGGGCGTCCACTACTACGCGGTGGACCACAGCCCGTCGTACCTGTGGGACTCTGCCACCTGGGAGGTCAGCGAAGCGCTGCTGCCGTACCTCGGGAAAGTGTCCGACGGGCCAGCCGCCTGGGCGGCGGACGATACCATCCGCCGGGCGATCGAGATCCGCGACGGCGTCATCCAG
>CATPBU010000057.1 GCA_955652455.1 Candidatus Dormiibacterota bacterium | reverse complement strand
CCATTGGTGCGGCGTGCAGGTGCACCAGTACGCCGCACCAATGGTGAGGAGGCGCTTGGCGTGGTCCTTGTAGAACTCGGTTCGCTGCGACTGCACGTACGGTCCGTGCGGGCCGCCCACCTCCGGACCCTCGTCCCAGTTGAGACCCCGCCAGAGCAGCGTCTCCATGATCAGCGCCTCGCTGCCCTCCAGGTACCGCTCCTGGTCGGTGTCCTCGATGCGGAGCACGAACGCGCCACCGCTCGAGCGTGCGGCCAGCCAGGCGAAGAGGGCCGTCCGCACCGAGCCGAAATGCAGGGGGCCGGTGGGCGACGGTGCGAATCGGGTCCGCATGGGAGTGCGGCCTTCGGTCACCTCGGGGCGGCGATGAGCAGCGCCACGATCGTCCAGCTGATCAGCGCAACGATCAGCAGGGGGCCGTCCCAATTGCGTGTGACCACGCTGACCAGGCTCACCGTGCCACCGCCGCGCGGGGAGCCTCCGACGTGGGCCACGCCTCCTGCGCCCGGCCTGCCGATGTCGCCCATGCCCCATGGCGGTGGCGGCGCCGCAGGCCCGCTGCGCGGCGTCACGTGGAGTCGCTCCTCGCGCTGGCGGGCGCGCTCGTCGAGCAGCACGCCGGCGATGACCATCGTCCCGAAGCCACCCGCGCCGAGGCCGAAGAGGATCAGGATGACGCCAAGCGCCACGTTCAGGTAGTCGTTGTAGGCATGCGGGCCCACCAGTACCAGGATCCCGCCTGCGATCAGGGCGATGGCGGTGAGGCCGAAGCCGACCACCTTGCTGAACATCTCTCGGAAGGACATGGGGCTCCCGCAGGCGGACAACGACGCCGCCGAGTATAGGCAAGGTGGCCTCCACGGTTGCGAGGACGCAAACGTCTGTCTAGCTCGCCACCCGGGAGATGCGCACGTGTGTGACAGAGGTCGAAGGGACGAATTCGACGCGCTCGTACCCGTGTGGGCCACCGTCGAGGTGCTCGAAGAGCCGCTCGCCGCTGCCGAGCAGGATGGGCACGATCGCCAGGTGCAGTTCGTCGATCAAGCCTGCGCGCAGGTACTGCTGAACTGTGGCCGCGCCACCGCCGATCCTGACGTCAGCTCCGTCTGCGGCCTCGAAAGCTCTCTCCAGCGCCGCCTCGATACCGCCGTCGACGAAGTGGAATGTCGTCCCGCCCTGCATGGGGATGGACCAACGAGGGTGATGAGTGAGCACGTAGACCGGGTGGTGGTACGGCGGGTTGTCCCCCCACCAGCCCCTCCACTCGTCGCCGCCCCGTGCTCCGCGGATCGGACCGAACATGTTGCGCCCCATGATGGTGGCGCCCACGCCGGCATCGCCATGGGCGATGAAACTGTCGTCGAGGCCGCTTTCCCCGCCGTCGGTGCCGTTCATCTGATGGAAGCTGCGAGTCGCGAACGCCCAGTCGTGCAGGCGCATCCCACCCACACCGAGCGGGTGGTCGAGGCTCTGGTCGGGTCCAGCGATGTACCCGTCGAGTGAGATCGCCAGGTTGTGCACGCGCAGCTTGGGCATCGGTTACCTCCTTGCAATCCTCGGACGGCACATCGAGGCGAAATTCATCGGCCTGGCAGCTGCCACACGCCTGGTCGACGTACCCGCACGGGGAGTCGAACCCCGGTTACCACCTTGAAAGGGTGGTGTCCTAACCGCTAGACGATGCGGGCGTGCCGCGAATCTTAGACGCCGCCAGATCGCGGCTTAGCCCGTTCGGGCACTGGCCTGTGTGCGCGCTCGCCGCGCCGCCTGAAATGATGCTGGTGGCGAGGCGCACCCCCAGCCACTCCGTGACGCACCCGAGGAGACAGCATGACCGGCGATCCGAATCTTCAGTTCGGCCGCCACCCCGAACGTGGGGTGACAGAGATCGAGGTCATCAACCAGATTCTCGACTCACAGCTCACCTGCCACGTCGCTTTTGGCATCGACGGCTGGCCGTACGCGGTGCCGACCGTGCACGCACGGGATGGTGGGCGATTGCTCATCCATGGTTCGACGCTGAGTCGCATGCTCGGCGCGCTGTCCGGAGGCGTCCCCGTCTGCGTCACTGTCACCGCAATCGACGGCATCGTCGCGGCGCGCTCGGCGTTCAACCACTCCATCAACTACCGCTCGGCGATGGTGTTCGGCATCGCCACGCCCATCCGTGACGAGGAGGGCAAGCTCGATGCGTTGCGCGCGATCGTCAACCACGTGCTCCCGGGTCGCTGGGATGAGGTGCGGCAGCCGACGGCCAGCGAGCTGCGCGCCACCGAGATCGTTTGGCTGCCGATCGACCGCGCCACCGCCAAGATCCGCGACGGTGGGCCGGTCGACACACCGGCCGATCGCACCAAACAAGTGTGGTCGGGTGTTGTGCCAATCTCCATACGGCTCGACCTGCCCACCCTCGTACCCGACGACGTCGCTGACCTGCCGGTTCCCCCCAGCATCGCTGCGGCGATGGCTCGGTCGGCGCATGACTGAATCGGCAGGGGTCAAACCGCGATTGACCGCGCCACCGTGACGCTGCCCGCCGAGAGCAGCTTGTCGATGGCGGCGATGCCCATCGGCCGCCCCAGCTGGTAGCCCTGGCCGAGCACCTCGTCGAAGCGGGCGATCAGCGAGACCTGGGCGGCGGACTCGATGCCCTCGACGATCACGCTGAGGGCCAGGATCCCACCCAAGTGCACGATCGCCTCGAGGAATGCGGCAGCGACGGGGTCGGTGACGATCGTATCGACGAACATCTTGTCGACCTTGAGGATGTCAACCGGCAGCCGGCGCAGCAGTGCCAGCGATGAGTGGCCGGTACCGAAGTCGTCGATGGCCAGCGACACGCCCAGCGCGCGAAGGGCGTGCAGCCGGCGGATGGCGCTCTCGGCGTCGACCATCACCGCACCCTCAGTGATCTCGAGCACCAGGTCGGTTGGATCAAGTCCCGAGAACGTCAGCGCGTCGGCGACATCCTGCACGAACCGGGTGTCCTGAAGCTGACGGGGCGAGACATTCACAGAGATGGACAGGTGGCCGTGGCGTGCGTCGCGCTGCTGCAGGAGGCGTGTCTGCTCACACGCCTCCTTGAGGATCCAGCGGCCGAGCGGCGCGATCTGTCCGGTCTCCTCGGCGAGGGGAATGAAGTCGAGCGGGTTCATGAGTCCGCGCTCGGGGTGGTGCCAGCGGATCAACGCCTCCAGACCGACAACCTCGCCATCGCCGAGCCTGACGATCGGCTGGTAGTCGAGACGCATCTCGTCGCGCAGAAGCGCCCGTCGTAGGTCGGCCTCCAGGTCTATGCGGGCGAGCGCCGCTGCGTGCATACT
>CATPBU010000056.1 GCA_955652455.1 Candidatus Dormiibacterota bacterium | reverse complement strand
GCACCTACCCGCTGGGCAGCTGCACCATGAAATACAACCCGGTGGTCAACGAGCAGCTGGCGGGGCTGACCGGCTTTGCCGATCTCCATCCCTACCAGGATGCGGAGGACGTGCAGGGTGCTCTCGAACTAATGTGGCGCCTCGAGCGCGTGCTCGCCTCGATCACCGGCATGGCGCGCATGTCGCTGCAACCTGCGGCCGGCGCCCACGGTGAGTGGACCGGTCTGCGGATGATCCAGGCCTTTCACGCAGACCGCGGTGACACCGCGCGCACCCGCGTGCTCATCCCCGACAGCGCTCACGGCACCAACCCGGCGTCGGCCGCGGCGTGCGGCCTCGAGGTCGTGACCGTCAGGAGCAACCACGACGGCACCGTCGACGTCGCCGATTTCGCGTCTCACCTCGATGATCGCGTCGCCGCGGTGATGATGACCAATCCCAACACACTCGGCGTTTTCGAGAAGGACATCCTCGAGATCGCGCGGCTCGCGCACCAGGCCGGTGCGCTGCTCTATTACGACGGCGCCAACCTCAACGCGCTGGTGGGCGTGGCACGCCCGGGAGACATGGGCTTCGACGTCGTGCACCTCAACCTGCACAAGACATTCTCGACCCCGCACGGCGGCGGCGGTCCCGGGGCCGGTCCGGTCGGCGTCGCCGAGCGGTTGGTGCCGTTCCTCCCCGGGCCGACCGTCGAACGCGATGGTGATCGATTCCTTCTCGACGACGAGCGCCCCCGCAGCATCGGCAAGGTCCGTTCCTACTACGGCAACTTCGGCATGCTGGTCCGCGCGTATGCGTACATCTCCGCCTACGGTGACCAGATCGCCGGCGTCGCCGAGGATGCGGTCCTCAACGCACGGTACCTGCAGGCCCGGCTGCGCGACCTCTTCCCCATGGCCGTCGCATCGCCGTCGATGCACGAGTTCGTGTGCACCACGCGCGGTGGCCGGGTCGATGGTCTGCGCGCCATGGACGTCGCCAAGCGACTGCTCGACTATGGCATCTACGCGCCCACCGTCTACTTCCCGACGACCGTTCCCGAGGCGCTGATGTTCGAGCCCACCGAGACCGAGTCACGGCAGAGCCTGGACCTGCTCGCCGACGTGTGTGCGGCGATCGTGGCCGAGGCAGAGCGCGACCTCGCCTTCGTCCAGGGCGCACCGCACAACACGCCGGTGGAGCGCGTCGACGAGGTTGCGGCCGCGCGCCGGCCGGTGCTGCGCTGGAGCGAGTCGTTGCGGCAGCAGGCGATCCAGCCTCCGGGCGCCGGCCTGCCGGAGGCGGTTCCGACGGCCTGACGTGCACGCCGACCTCCGCGCCGCCCGCACCGAGCTGCACGACCTGCTCGCGGAGCGCGCGTTCAGGTTTGGCGACTTCGTGCTCAGCAGCGGCCGGCACAGTGACGTGTACTTCAACGGCAAGCAGGTGACCCTCGAGGGTCGCGGACTGTACCTGGTGTCGCTGCTCGTCCTGGAGCGCTGCCGCGAGCTCGACATCGAGGCCATCGGTGGGCTGACGCTCGGTGCCGATCCCATCGCCGCCGGCGTCGCCGCACTGAGTGGGCGTGACCAACAACCGCTGCGCGCATTCATCGTCCGCAAGGAGGCCAAGGGTCACGGCACCGGCGAGCTCATCGAGGGACCGGAACTGCACAGCGGCGAGCGCGTGCTTGTCGTCGACGACGTGATCACCACTGGTGGCTCCCTGCTCAAGGCGGTCGATGCCATCGCTGCGGCGGGTGCGGAGATCGTCGAGGCACTCGCGATCGTCGACCGCGAGGAGGGCGGCCGCGAAGCGATCGAGGCGCGCGGGCTGCGGGTGCACGCGCTCTACACCCGCAGCCAGTTCTCCGCGCCGATGCCAGGCTAGTTGCCGATACCCCTGAGCAGGCCACCGACCACTCCCCCGGCAACGCCGGCTTCGGCGCCCTGGACGGCGCCGAACTCACCGAGCGCCGCCGCCAGTCGCGCCAGCGGCAGGGACTGCAGCCAGACCCGGCCGGGGCCGATCAACTGGGCGAGGAAGATGCCGTCGCCGCCGAAGATCTTGTTCTTGATGCCCTTGACCGTGGTGATGTTGAACTGCACGGTGTCCTGGAAGAGGCCCACGTGTCCCGGGTGCACCTTGATCTCCTCTCCGGGGCGCAGGTCGTAGATGACCACCTCGCCGCTCAGTTCACACCACACCCGTCCCTGGCCACCGATCCTCTGCAGGCGGAAGCCGTCGCCGCCGAAGATACCGGCGCCGAGCTTCTGCTGAAAGCCCATCGACACCTGTACCCCGTGGGTGCCCGCCACGAAGGCATGGCGATGGCCGAGGAACTGGAAGCCCGGCTCTGGCTTGACGTCGAGCGGAAAGATCTGGCCGGGAAGCTTGGCGGCGAACGCGACCATGCCGGCACCACCCTGGGCCGCATATTCGGTCATGAACAGCGAGCCACCGCCCATGGCGCGCTTGAACACGCCACCGACGCCGCCACCACCGCCGTACTGGGTGGACGTGGTCATCTGAATGGACGCCGTCATCCAGGAGAGCTCGCCGGACTCCGCGAAGATCGCCTCGCCAGGGTTGAGCGTCAGCTCGAGGACCGGCATGGTCGTGCCGATGATCTTCTCGTCCATGGGGTGCACTCCTCGAGGTGGGATCGACGCGCCGATTGTGTCAAAACCCAACAGCACGAGCCGAGCCTCGACGCCCGTTCGTATCGTTCCTGGCTGCGTTACCGTTTCGCAGGATGACCGCGACGGTGGGCGGCAATGCGAGGAGTTCAGTCATGAGAGCGCCGCGGCTGGCGATCCTCGCATCCCTCACAACGCTCGCGGCCTGCGGGTCGGCGACGGCCGCACCGGGTCGAACTCCAAGCGCCACGGCGGCGACGACGCCCGCAGTACCCATATCGACCACGCCACCGACACCGGCACCGCTGCCTCCACTGGCCATCCTCCAGACCGACGCGGCGCTTGTCGCTGTGGACGGCGCCGGAAAGGTGCAGTGGAGCATTACCCGGGCCGACATGGACACGCTGCTCTCCGCGGCGCCGCACGACACCATCACCGCGCGCGTTGCCGGCCCCAACGTCATCCTGTCAGTCGTCGCGGCCGGGTCAACAGCTGCGGGCAAGCTGGTCGTGCTCGACGGCACCGGCACGTCGATCGGCGCGAGCTCTTTCACCCCCAACCACTCCACGGATGACGTGTTCGGGGCTCCCACCGGGACAGAGTGGGCATACAGCGTTGACGACAGCCCCCTCGCCGCCAACCAGCATCACGGAAGGATCGTGGTGGCGGGCATCGGGACCGCAGCGCACACGGTGTTCTCCTGGGTGGCCCCGCCGGGCGGCTTCAACGAGCTGGTGGCCGGCTGGACCGACATGGGTATCGCCATGGAGCGCATCGGCCTGGGCGGATGCGGTATCGGGTTCCATCCCGACAGCGCGTCTTTTCTCGTCGATCCTGGGAGCGGCACACTGACAGATCTCTTCGCCGGAGGTGACCACTACGGTGACTCGCGCCACGGCGTGAAGGTGGCGTTCGCCGCTCGCTCATCGTCGGCGGTCAAGGTGAACGGCGTCATATTCGACGAGGGTGGAACTGTCGCCGACGGCGTGTATGTGAGTCCTGACGGGAGCAGGGTGGGTGTTGGCCGCTTCTCTGTGGTGGTGTGCGCCGGCAGTCCGACATTGACAGTCAGCACCGAGCTGATTGAGGTCTCCACCGGCGCCCACGTCGACGTGACCGGTTGCGAGATCAGTGGTTGGTTCGACGTGGGGCATTTCGTCTGCAGCCCGCAGGACAACACCAGCACGACGCCAACCCAGAGGACCGAGGATCTCGCGGGCCACGCCGGCACAGATCTCGGGCTCGGGCGGTATGCAGGAGTCCTGTCGGGCGCCTGACCCCGAACGCCCTCAGAGGCCGAGGGCTGTCTTGGCGATGATCTCCTTCATCACCTCGTCGGTGCCGGCCCCGATGCGGATCAGCCGAGAGTCCCTGAAGTAGCGCGAGATGTGCGACTCGGCCATGAAGCCGAAGCCTCCGTGCAGCTGCAGACAGGTGTCGGCGACGCGCGAGGTCACCTGGCCGACGCAGAGCTTGGCCATGGAGATCTCCGCCACCGGGTATTCGCCGTTGTTCCAGCGCTCGGCCACGGCGTAGACGTAGTTCTTGGCGATGCTGATGTCGGTGTAGAGGTCGACCAACTTATGCCGGTTGACCTGGAAGGTGGCGATGGGCCGGCCGAATGCCTCACGCTCCTTGCACCAGCGCAGCGTCTCCTCGAACATCACCTCGGCGCCGGCGATGCTCCCCGCGCTGCCGATCAGACGCTCGCCCTGAAGCTCCCACATGAGGTGGTAGAACCCCTGACCCACCTCGCCGAGCACTGCAGACTCAGGCTCATCGACGTCGCTGAACGACAGCTCGGCCGTGTCGCTGGAGTGCATGCCCCGCTTCTTCAATTTGCGGCTCACCGCGAAGCCCGGCGTCTCCTTG
>CATPBU010000055.1 GCA_955652455.1 Candidatus Dormiibacterota bacterium | reverse complement strand
GGGTATAGCGAGGTGGTGTTGACGTCGGGGTTGCTGCCGACCTGGGTCAGTCCCGGGTTGGTGTTCGAGGGGCTGATCAGGGCGAGGTGGTTCTGGCTGGCCACCGGGATCTCGGCAACCGCGACCCCCGAGTTGAAGGGGCCGACCACACCGACCACGGTGGGATCGGACGCCAGGGCGGTGAGGTTGGCCTTGCCCTGGACCGGGTCGTGGCCGTTGGCGGCGACGCTGGCGTCGTCCTTGCTGACGTACTTGAGGGTGCAGCCGCCGAGGGTCTTGTTGGTGTTGGCCTGCTCGGTGGCGAGCTGGCCGGCCTGCTGGACGGGAGGACCGTCTGTGGCGTCACCGCCGGTCAGCGGCAGATCGGTGGCAACCGTGATGGTGCCCTGGCAGGAGGAGAGGTTGCCGCTGCCGCCGCTGCTCGATGATCCGGTCCCAGACGTGCCGCACGCAGAGAGCGCGGCGATACCCACGAGACCGACGAATGGCAGCAACCGTTTGGACAGGATCATGAACTTCTTTAATAATTTTGAACATGTGGTGTGCTTATCTACACGCCTCAGGGGATCACTGTCAAACGGGCGAGGGGTGTGAACAACCTCTGTTCGGCCCCCCATAGGCTTGTCCTTGTCAAAACGAAGCAAACGATGTTCAGGATTGTTCACACAAAAGGGGCCCCGACAATATGGCGGCGATCGTCGCGTCCGCGGTCAGTGTCGTGTTCGCCTGGGTGGTCTTCACCCGCTACACGCTCTCCGGCCGCCCCGCTTTCGCGGCATGGACCTGTGGTCTGCTCATCTTCGCCGCCGCGGCCGCCTGCCAGGCGATCGGCGAGCACTCTGGCTTCAATGCTCCGCTCTTCCGGGCGTTCTACCTGCTTGGCGGCGTGCTCGGGGTCATCTGGCTATCGATGGGGACGCTCTTCCTTCTCGCGCCCCTGCGGGTGGCCCGCGCTGCCGCCCTGGTACTGGTGGTGGTCACGCTTGCCCTGGCCGTAGACGCCGCCGTGGTGCCCGTGGACGGGGCGCGGTTGGGCACCGCCGCCGGGGTGCTGGGTGACGCGCTCTCGCGCGGATCCCCACTCCAGCTCGGCGCCGTGATCCTCAACATCGTCGGCACCCTGATCCTGGTCGGGGGATCGGCGTGGTCGGCGTACCGGCTCCTGCGCCACCGGGGTGGCGCGGATCGTGTCGTCTGCAATGTGCTCCTGACCATCGGCGCGCTGGTGATCGCTGCCGGATTCAGCGCGGCGAAGATCTCCGGCGCCTCGCTCGACAGCCTGGGCGTCTACGAGGCGATCGGCATTGTCGTCATGTTTGTCGGGTTCCTCAGCCTGGGCAGGCTGCCGGCCGGGCACAGTCCTTCGGTCTGAGTCAGTCCCATTGGCTCGGCGAGTCGCTACGCTGCTGTCCGGCCGCGCCGGGGAGAGACCGCGGACCGTCAACGAGGAGGAACGCGGTGACCGACCTTGCCGTCAGGGGGAGTGAGAGCGCCGGGCTCTGGCGGGAGCGCGACGCCGAGCTGATCTCGCCCGCGTACAGCAGGTACTCCGACCTGGTCGTGGACCACGCCCTGGGCGCGCACCTCTTCACCGTCGACGGACGCGACGTGCTCGACTTCGGCTGCGGCATCGGCGTCACCAATCTCGGCCACCTCCATCCCGCCGTCGTCAAAGCGGTGCACGAGCAGGTTGACCGGCTCTGGCACACGTCGGTGACCACGCTCAGCCCGCGAATGGTCCAAGCCGCGGCTGCGCTGGTCAGCGTCGCGCCCGAGGGCCTCGACCAGGTCTTCCTCAACAACAGCGGTGCCGAGGCGCTGGAGTCGAGCATCAAGCTGGCCCGCCGCGCCACCGGTCGGACCGAGATCATCGCCTTCACCGGCGGGTTCCACGGACGCACCTACGGGGCGATGACGCTCACCGCCAGCAAGGCGAAGTACCGGGAAGGCATGGGGCCATTCCTGCCCGGTGTGCACCACGTCCGCTATCCGCATTGCTACCGCTATTGCGAACACGCGGCGGGTGAGCCCTGTCCGATCGCCCGCGGTGACGAGATCGAACATCTCTTCCGGACAACGGTGCCGTCGGACTCGGTGGCGGCGATCGTGGTCGAGCCGCTGCAGGGAGAGGGAGGCTTCGTTGTGCCCCCCCCGGATTTCCTACCGCGGCTGCGTGAGATCTGCGACGAGCACGGCATCCTGCTGGTCTGCGACGAGGTGCAGAGCGGGTTCGGCAGGACCGGGCGGTTCTTCTGCGTGGAGCACACCGGGGTGCGGCCGGACATCATGTGCGTGGCCAAGGCCTTCGGCAACGGGCTGCCGATAGCCGGCCTCGTCGCCACTCATGCCGTGATGTCGAAGTGGCAGCCCGGCGAGCACGGCACCACCTACGGCGGCAACGCCGTCGCCTGTGCTGCCGCGATCGCGGTCATCGAGACGATGAAGCACGAGGGAATTCCCGACCGCGCAGCCGGTCTGGGCAAGACCGTGATGGAGCGCCTGCGCGGCTGGCCGGAGGAGTTCGACGAGGTGGGCGACGTGCGCGGCCTCGGGCTGATGATTGGCATCGAGTTCATGCGAGGCGCCAACCCCGCCCCTGACGTGGCCGCCGGCGTGCAGCGACGATGCGTCGCCCGTGACCTGCTCATCCTGACCTGCGGTGTCGACGACAACGTGATCCGCTTGCTACCGCCGCTCACCATCGACGAGACCGAACTGCAGCGCGGTCTCGACATCATCGAGGAGTCGATTCGCGGTGAGGTCGGACAATGATCAGCGAGCGCGAAGCAATCCACACCGGCAACCTGATCGGTGGTGAGCGTCGGGAGGCGGTGAGCGGGCGCACGTTCGAATCCCGCAACCCCGCGCGACGCGGCGACGTCATCGGCGTCTTCCCGCAGAGCTCGTCCGCCGATGTCGACGAGGCCGTCGCCGCAGCGCAGCGCGCCCTACCCGGCTGGCGAGCCACGCCGTGGC
>CATPBU010000054.1 GCA_955652455.1 Candidatus Dormiibacterota bacterium | reverse complement strand
GGTCCCAGTGGGATTGCGGCGGCCAAGGCCCTCAACGAGCGTGGCCTCGTCTTCGAGTGCTTCGAGCGACGTGGGCGCGTGGGCGGCCTTTGGGCGATCACCGAGGGCGAGGTCCAGGCGTCGTACCCGTCGCTCGAGTGCAACACATCCAAGAGCCGCACGCAGTTCTCCGACTTCCCCATGCCCAAGCACTACCCGCCATACCCGCACAACCGTCAGATGGCGGCCTACTTCGACGCCTACGTGGATCACTTCGGCTTCCGCGACCGCATCCGGTTCAACACTGAGGTGCGGCGGGCAACCCGGACCCGCGACGGCGGCTGGGAGGTCGAGGTGAACCCGGGTGGTGTCCTCCACTTTGATGCGCTGGTGGTGGCCAACGGCCATCACCGCGAGCCGCGTTGGCCGGACCCTCCCTTCCCCGGTGAATTCGACGGCCGGGAGCTTCACGCCCACGACTACGTCGGGCCTGCTGGCCTCGAGGGGCAGGCGGTGGTGGTGCTGGGTATGGGCAACTCCGCCATGGACATCGCGGTCGAGCTCAGCAGCGTGGCGAATGCCGTCTACCTCGCCAGCCGGCGCGGCGCCCACATCGTGCCCAAGTTTGCTATGGGCCGTCCCATCGACACGTTCAACACCGCCCTTCCGGTCCCGTGGGCGGTCAAGCGCGTCCTCTTCAGCCTGATCGTGCGAGGCACCATCGGTCGCCCGCAGGACGCCGGCCTGCCCACGCCCGACCATCGCCTCGGCGAGGCGCATCCGACGGTCAGCCAGACCATCACCGGGCGCGTCCGGGCCGGCGCGGTGGTCCCCAAACCGAACATCGCCGCGTTCGCCGGCACCAATGTGCGTTTCACCGATGGCTCATCGGTGGAGGCGGACGCCGTCGTCTATTGCACGGGGTATAACGTCAGCTTTCCGTTCCTTGGCCGCGAGGTCATGAACGTCGTCGACAACCGGGTGAGCCTGTTCCACCAGGTGTTCCCTCCCGAGGTGCCCGGCCTCATGTTCATCGGGCTGGTGCAGCCTTTCGGCGCGCTGATGCCGGTGGCCGAGGCGCAGGCCGAGTGGGTCGCGGACCATCTGGCCGGTGATTACGTCCTGCCGTCGCGCGACGTGATGCTGGCGCAGATCCTCCGCGAGCGCGAGGCGCGGGAGCGCCAATTTGTCGCGTCGCCTCGACACACTATGGAGATCGACTTCTTCGCGTACCTGCGCGGCCTTCGCCGCGAGCGACGCGGCGGTCGGGTGGCAGCCTAGCGAGCTGGTCAGAGGCGGTTCTCGCGGTCGGTGTCGATCCTCTCCCGGTAGACCGCCTCGATCCGGCTGAGGCGATCTGTGGCTCGGTCGAGACGCGGTGACAGCGCCGATAGCAGAGCGCCCGCGCGAACCAGCGGTGACCCGACAAGCACGCGTCGCGGCCGCCTCGCGATGGCGCGGAGCACGGCGGCAACGACCGCCTGCGGCGTCACCGTCGACGAGTCGACGAAGCGGTTGGCGCTGAGTCGATCACTGACGCGCGCCCACATGCCCACGTCTCGCACCGCGGCCGGGCAGATCACCGTGGCGTGGACACCGCTGCCCTCGAGCTCCTTGCTGAGCGAGGCCGAGAAAGCCACCAGCCCAGCTTTTGCCGTGTTGTACACCGCGTTGAAGGGCACGGGCTTGATCCCCGCCATCGATGCGATGGTGATCACCTGGCCTTCGCCCCGCCGCTGCATCACAGGAAGCAGCGCGTGGGTCAGCAGCATGGCGCCGACCAGGTTGACGTCGAGGGCATGGCGTATCTCCGCCGGTTGGAGGCGGACGAATTCGCTGGCTATCTCGACGCCGGCGTTGTTGATGAGGATGTACTGTTCGATGACGAGCCTGCCGCACAGGATGGCGATCAGCTCCCGGTCGTCCGGATCGGCAACATCAGCCACCAGCGTCTCCACAGCCAATCTCTCCCGGAGATCGCGCAGTCCGTCGGCGTCGACATCGACCAGGAGCAATTGGGCACCGCGTCGATGCAGGGCTGTTGCGATAGCGTCGCCGAGCCCGCCGGCTCCGCCGGTGATGATCACCGAGCGACCAGCCAGGCCTCCGGTCATGGCCACCGGCTGCATCTCAACCCGCTGCGGTCGGTGCTGTCAACGTGTACATTCTCACCATGTCCGTGGAGGGTGTGCGCCTCGCCCGTGATGCTCTGGCCGACATCAACTTGGTGGCCCAACTGCGTACCGCCTTCGCCGAGGCCCAGTCGATCATGGGCCAGACCCTCGCCGAGTTCGGTCTCACCGAGCAGCGCTACCACCTCCTCCTCGTGGTCGCAGCCGGCGGACCGGACGGCACCGTCCAGGGCATGCTGGCGCGGGGGCTGCACTGCCCCGAGTCGCGGATCTCACTGCTGGTCCGAGAGCTCAGCGACGCCGGGCTGGTGATCGCCGTTCGGGATGGCCCGGATCGGCGCCACGTGCGTGTCCGCACCACTGGTGCCGGCGAGGTCACCCTGTCCCGTGCCATCGATGTCCAGCGCGACGCACTGCACAGCCTCATCGCCAACCTCGAGGTCAGCGAGGTGACTCGACTTGCCGAGCTGGTGGCGCGGACCTACCTCGGCCTCGACCTGTCCGTCTCGGTGAGGACGTCCACACAGTCGCGTCCGCCGATGCACAACCAGGCGGCCAGGCCTCGCCTCGCCGAGCCTCTCGAGGACGCCCAGACCGGTTAGTGGGCCGCGTCACGCGGCCGCATAGCCGTGATCGTGATACCAGCGGATCGCATCGGTCAGCGCGTCGTCGACGCTGCTCGCGGGCACACCAAGCTCGTCGGCGGCGCGGCGAGACTCCACGAACATGCGGTGGCGTGCCATGCGCACCCCCTCGATGGGCACAACGGGCCGGGTACTGGGGAGCAGGCGACAGCGTGCCTCGTCGACATAGCCGGCGAGGAGTGCGGCCGCATGCGGGAGGTGCCGGCGCGGCGCCCGCCGCCCCGTCAGTGCGGCAAGACGGGACCAGAGCTGATCAAAGCTGAGGTTCTCGCCGGCCACGAGGTAGCGGCGCCGGGTCTCGCCCCGCTCGAGGGCGGCGACGTGGGCGCGGGCCACGTCCGCGACCGCGACGACGTTGATGCCACCATCGACGCTGGCGAGCACACGCCCGCGGAGGAAGGTCAGGAGCGCCGCGCCTGTCGGCGTCGGCTTCCAGTCGCGCGAGCCGACTGGGGCGGTCGGAAGTACGAGCACGGCCGGCACCCGCGCGGCGAGCGCGACGCGTTCGGCGACGATCTTGGAGTCGTGGTACGCGGAGCCGCCGTGCGCGTCCGCATGGTCCGCTTCCGTTGCCGGACGCCCATTGCGAGATGGACCGACCGTCGCCGAGCTCGAGGTGACCACCGCTCGCTCGACGCCGGCAAGGCGTGCCGCCTCGAGGAGCCCCGCGGTCCCGGCGACGTTGGTGGCGTGGATGCGTCCGCGGTCGGCGGGCGAGAACGAGTACGCGGCCGCGCAGTGGACCAGCAACCGACAGCCTCGCATCGGTTCCACAAGGTTCCCCGACCGTGTCACATCGCCGACCACCTCGCGAAGGCTCGGATGCCTGGGTAGCCGCCCGGGCGCGCGCACCAGAGAGCGGACCGAGTAGCCGCTGCGAAGCAGCTCATCGAGCACGTGGCGGCCGATGAAACCGGTGGCACCGGTGAGGAAGACCTCGTCCCCGATCACCGCGCGCGATGTCCCACCAAGGTGTCGGATGCGGCTCGCAGGGTCTGCCTGAGTGACTTGGTGGTGGCGATCACCGCCGTCGGCTCGTACCCGCAGTGGGCCATGCAGTTCTCGCAGCGCGGGTCGCGTCCGCGCCCGTACAGCGACCACTCGGTGGTGTCGAGGAGGTCTCGGTAGCTGCGCACATAGCCATCGTTCATCAGGTAGCACGGGCGCTGCCAACCCAGGACCGAGTACGAGGGGATTGCCCAGGCGGTGCATGGGAAGTCGACGATCCCCTCGAGGAAGTCGAGGTACAGCGGCGAGTGGTTGAGGCGCCACTTCTTGCGCCGGCCCCCGGCGAACGCCTCGCGGAAGATGGCGCGGGTTCGTTCGACACCGAGGAAGTGCTCCTGGTCGGGGGCGCGCTCGTAGGCGTAGCCCGGCGAGATCTGCATGATGTCGACCTGGAGGTCGTCGTTCAGGTAGTCGAGCACGTTGCGGACAGTGGTGGCATCATCCTGGCCGAAGAAGGTGGTGTTGGTGCTGACCCGGAAACCGC
>CATPBU010000053.1 GCA_955652455.1 Candidatus Dormiibacterota bacterium | reverse complement strand
CTGGTCGAGGTGCGCCACCAGGGAGATCTCCTCGGCGCGCTGGCGGTGACCAAACGCATCGGTGAGTCACTCACCCCTGTTGAGGAGAACCTGCTCTCGCACCTCGCCGGCCAGGCGGGTCTTGTCCTCAAGAACGTCGGTCTGACCAGTGACCTGCAGGCGCGCCTCGAGGAGTTGCGTGCATCGCGCCAGCGATTGGTCACCGCCAGCGCGCCGAGGAGATCTCCCTGGTGGCGCACCTCGACCAGCCGGTTGGCGCCATTGACCGGAGGCAGCGTCCCGTTCGACGCCGGCACGGGTGGGGCGAGAGCGGAGTCCAGCGGCCAGACCGCCGCGTCGCGCCACATCGCGCCGCTGCGCAGCCACACGTCGGCGCGCTGGGCACCGGTTCCCTCAGCGAGAACCCGCGCCATGCGCGGCATCACGTCGTCGGCAGCATACGCCTCGGAGCCCCGCTCAGAGAACTGTGAATGACCCTCGTAGGGCGAGGCGCGCTTCCCGTACACCAGTCGGTTGGCGACCTTCTGCACGCGCTCGCGCACCGGCTGGAAGCCCACCGCCACGATTGCCGTGGCGAGAATGGACAGACCGAGATTCGGCTTCCCCCCACCCCCGATGAGCGCGCCGATGCCCACTGCAATGCCGACATAGACCGCGGTGATGAATACCGCCAGTGAGCCGTACAGCACCGTGCCGCTGATGACGACGTCGATGCCGTACAGGTGATACCTGAGCATGGCAATGGCGATGACCGCGGGAAATCCCAACCCGAAGCCCACCACGACGATGACGTTGGAGACGATGTTGCTCTGCAGCGCTGGTACGGCCAGCGCGATGAGGTTGTATGCGACCGAAACCACCACGGTTACCACAAACTCATACACGACCCATCGCACCTGCTCCCGTTCTTCGCCACGGCTGCGGCGCATGCGCAACAGCAGAGACAGAACGGCGGCAAGCACCACGACGATACCTGCGAAGTACACCGCGTAGCCGACTGGCCCAGTCTCGAGGCCATTGATGTGCCCGAGCGCCAGCGGACTGGGGACGCTGGGAACCCCGGGAGCCACCTGGATCGGCGCCGGATCGAGGAATCCACCGATGTTGTTGCCTACGGCAACGACCACGCCGAGCCAGACGACGGCGCGCCACCGCGGCGACAGAAGATGCCCGTTGGGAAACAGCAGGAGGATCAGCGCAACGATCCCGGGAAACGTGAGCGAGCCGATTGTTGATCCCATCCAGGCAATCCATTCGACTCCGGGGAGCGACCCCCTGGCCACGACCATGGAATGCAGGACGTACTGCGCGGCGACCCCGGGAACGACGTTGGACAAGGCGCCGGCCAGGAGAATCCATCCCATCGGGTTCCTGGGCAGCCGTGACGCGATCAGCCCACCGACGAGCGCAAGTCCGATGCTGGGCACGATCGCCTGCAGGAACCCTCCAATGAGGTCGGCGTTGTGCATCGCCGTCCCGTTGGCCACCGCGAGCGCCATGGCGCAGACCACCAAGACACCGATAACGCCTAACAGTCCCCAAACCACAGCGCTCGCTCGGCTTCGTCGGGCCCCCTCGATCACGCCGGCAAGCCCGCCACCGGGACCCCAAGGCGATATGCACCCACCGGCGTCTGTCGGCCCTTGACCAGAGCGGGCTCGAGGCGTTCGGCGTCGGGCGGGTGCGCCAACGCGGCGAATGTCGGCTCGCTCAGCACTGTCTGGCCGCCTTCGGCCCATTGCTGCAACCGCTGCGCCAAGTTCACGGCATCGCCGACCACCGAGTATTCGAGCCGCTCGTCAGACCCGAGCAGCGCGGCCGCGACATCGCCGGTCGATACCCCGATGCCGAGTTGAAAAGCCGGAAGCCCCAGCGCCTCCCATCGCGAATTGAGGTCGGCCTGGCGCGCATGCATCACCTCGGCCGCCGCAACCGCGCGCTCGCATTGGTCAGGCTGCGGAAACGGTGCCCCGAACACCGCCATGACCGCGTCGCCGACGAATTGCATCACCGTGCCGTGCTCGGCAAGCAGGGCGTTGTTCATCTCGGCACGGTGTGCGTGGAGCTGGCCGGCGAGCACGCTGGGGTCGGCCATCTCCGCGATCGTCGAGTACCCGCGGATGTCCGACATCAGCACGGTGACGGTGAGCCTCTCGGTCTCGCCCGGCTTCACACCCTGCTCGCGTAGCTTCTGCGCGAGACCGCCTGGGAGCATGCGGCTCAGGCTCTCGCCCTGTTCCTCGCGGTCGACGATCGCCTTGTGGAGCAGCTTGAGCCGCTGCAGCGCTCCGTGCGTCCCGCCACTCGCCTCCTGTGCCAGCTTGAGGAAAAGGCCTTCGATGTCGGCGGAGACGGCTTCGGGAGTGGACCGCAGACCGACGGCGATCGCCTTGATCGGTTTGCCCTCGGCGACCATCTGTAGTAGCCGCTCTTCCGATTCGCCGAGCCCGGCGGCGTCGGTGACCGGCTTGGTCAGCGAATTGACGATACGAGGATCGAGCATCGAGCCTCCGGTGCTGACCTCGCGGACGGCTCGGGCCAACTGGTCACCTTCGGCGACGCGATCCTTGAGCAGGTATGCGTAGCCGGCGGCGCCTTCGCCGAGGAGCGCGATGGCGTACTCGGGCTCGTCGTACTGCGACAGGATGACGATGCCGGTGCCCGGGTATTGCTTGCGGATCAGGCGCGCCGCCGCGATGCCCTCATCCACGAAGTTCGGCGGCATGCGAATGTCGGTGACCACCACCTGGGGCATGAACTCGTCGGCGGCGGCGATCAGCTCCTCGTAGTCACCGGCCACGCCGACCACGTCGATGTCCCCGGAGGCGATAAGGAGGGTGCGGACCCCCTCGCGGACGATCAGGTTGTCGTCCGCCAGGACGACACGGATGGATGCGTTGGACGGCATGGCGTGACTGTAGGCGCACCTTGAGCATCCGCAAATGAGGCGAGCACCACACCTTCCGGCGGTGAACCCCACCGGCACGTCTCGCGGCCCCACCATCGACGGCGGACCCGCAGGCGGTCACTCTTCGTCCCAGGAGGTGCAGACAATGCGCATCGAATCGTCCGTCACATCGATCTCCTGGATCCCCTCGGAAGCGGTGCGGGGGATGACCCGGGTGCCCTTCGACGTGGGGGTGACTCATTACGACGAAGCCCCACCCGACCATATCAACGGAGTCGAGGCGCTGGCCGAGGCCCACCGCTTCCGCTTCGCCAACGAGCTCCATGCCTGGATCGAGGTCGAGGACGACCGCATCACAGCTTCCGGCTACAGCGGCCGCGGCCACATCGACTCGACAACGGTCAAGCTGGGCGGGAAGGTGGCGACCTTCGCACCCGTCGCCTTCCCTGATCGCCAGCAGGCGCCCATCGTCTCGGAGCACGGCGTTCGCTTCGTCCAAACGACGGGCGGTCGCACCGGACTGCCCGCGCCGCGGCGCGTCTCCCACCCGCCGTTCGTCCAGTTTGCGGCGCCCTCAGCGTGGACGACGCTGGCGCTGACCATCAACGCAGACGGCAGCTCGGCGCACGAGGTGGTCGGCGCGAGCCCGTTCCCGCGCCACTGGATCTACGACCATGATGGCAAGCTGGTTCTCAAGTCGGGACTGGTGAACTTCAAGGACTGGTGGCAGCGCGCCTTCGGATCCCACACACCGTGGGGAGACGAGGACTCGCCCGCGCTGGTCAGTGAGGTGGAGACCGCGCTGGAGCGCGAGCTGTCCGCGCATATCATGCGCGGCGGCGGCACGCCGTCGATCGGCAAGGTCGACCAAGGAAAAACCATCGTCGAAGAGGGCGACGAGGGTGCCGACATGTTCCTGGTGCTCGACGGCGTCGTGGCCGTGGAGGTCGGGGGCGCACCGCTGGCGCAGCTCGGACCCGGCGCGGTACTTGGCGAGCGCGCGCTCCTCGAGGGAGGCCGGCGCAGTGCGACCCTGCGCGCGGTCACAAAGTGCCGGATCGCGACGATCAGCGGCGAGCAGCTGAATCCCGGATTGCTGGCCGAGCTCTCGTCGGGGCACCGCCGCGAGGAGCGCTGACCGCTCTACGGCTTGGGCGGACGCCGCAGGGCCACGGGCAGGGACATGGCGCCGGCGCCGAACGAACCCATCACGTCACCCGGGTTGGAGAGCGCGCAGCGGCGCAGCGACAGGCATCCGCAGCCGATGCACGAGGTCAGGCCGTCGCGCAAGGCCACAAGGGCGGCGATCTGGCCATCGAGGCGGCCTCGCCACGAGTGCGACAGCCGCGCCCAGTCGGCCTTGGTCGGGGTGCGCCCCTCGGGTAGCGTGGCCAGGGCGTCGCGCACCTCGTCCAGCGTGAGGCCGACGTTCTGGGCGGCGCGAATAAAGGCGAGCCGTCGCAGCACGCTGCGCTGGTAGCGACGCTGGCCCCCCGGCGACCTCGCCGCCTGGATGAGGCCCTCGGACTCGTAGTAGCGGACCGCCGAGGTGGCGAACCCCCCTCGCTGCGCGACCTCTCCCACCGTCAGCTCATCGGACCGGCGCAACCTCTCTGGACTTGACTTCAAGTT
>CATPBU010000052.1 GCA_955652455.1 Candidatus Dormiibacterota bacterium | reverse complement strand
GTCTCGACGGGGAGGAGGGGACGTTCGCCATCTGCTCCATCTGGCTGGTGCAATGCCTCGCGATGCTCGGTGAGGTAGCGCGCGCGAAAGAATTGTTCGACCGTCTCGTTGCTTTTGCGAACGATGTTGGGTTGATGAGCGAGGAGATCGACGCGGACGCCGGCGGGCTACTCGGGAACTTTCCCCAAGCCTTCACCCACATCGGGCTCGTCAACGCTGCCTGGGCAATCGGGCAAGCGGAGTCGCCGACGCCGGCGGATCGCCCGTGAGCGAGACGGTCCACGGGTCGCCGCGTACCGCTCTGACCGACGTCGCCACCTCGTCGACCGCGGCAGCTCGACGGGCGGCAGTCGCTGCGGACAGTCCTGTGTCTGCTCAGGGGCGAAGGCGGCGATATAGACCAGGGCCTTGACGTTGGGGTTGCCCAGACTAGGCGTTGGTGATGACCTCGCCGCCGTAGGAGTACCAGCGACTTGGACCAACTGGCGTGACGTCTCGAGAACCGGACGAGGCGCTCACCTTGCGAGTGTCGACGGCAGCCCAACGCGTCTCGGATGTTGCTCGACTACGCTACCGGGAGGGTCAGCGGCGACCCAGCCAGAATCGTCCGGAGCTCATTGCGGCCACGGTCGAGAACGATGGTAACCTCCGCACTTTCGCCGCGTGCCAGCTGGGAGCGGTCTTCGACGACGCCATCCATGTGCACCTCATTGCCGACGGCGACCGCGCGAGTCACTCGCACCAATCGCGTGAGACTGGGCAGAGCAATCCCGCTACCGGCGTGGCCGGCCAGGACGCGCGTCGTGATCATCCCCGTACCAAGCGCGAGGTCGATGTTCCCGTCGACGACGGCGGTGGCGTAGGCCGACAGCGGCGACTCGGGCATCGCCTTCTCGGCGTGGAAGTTGAGACTCGTCGCCCCGCTGCGCCCCATCAATGCGGCCGCGCCGGGAGTGGCTGCCACCGCGGCGGCCGCTGAACCCGCCCCGACGATGCCGAGGAACTTCCTGCGATCTATTTGCTTCATTGTGTCTCGGCTCCTCTCAGACGTGCGGCCTTCCCAGGTATGGGAAGTGATGGAGGTAGTCGGTGTGAGGACCGACGAAGTCAGTCGCGATCCCACCGTTGGTGACGAGTTTGAGCGACGCGTCGATGACATCATCGGTCAGCTTGCGCCCATTGAGGAAGCCGGCCGAACTCGAGTAGTCATAGGTCAGGATGTCTGGCAACAGGATCTCAGCCAGACCGGTGGCCTGGGCCACGGAGTACGTGGGCGACGACAGAGCCTGCAAGGTGGAGACGAAGCTGCTCAAGAAGAGCGCTCGCTGCTCTGCCGGCGGTGTGACGTTGAAGAGGTCCTTGGCCGGACCGTGGTTGAAGACCGTGTTGATCGCAGGACGTCCCATCTGATCGTCCGCACCCATGCCGCCACTCCCGTTCGGTATCAGCGTCCGGGCCCAGTACCCGACCTTCGGGTTCCGCCCGAGGCCCTTGTGATTGGGAACTTCGAGCACGATCCCGAACACGTTCTTGTCGATGAAGAAATCGGAACCGGGATTGTGGAACGCAAAGCCACCCAGGAACGCCACCAGATCGAAGAAGAAGGGGTCACTCCGGAAGCCGGCAAAGAACTGATACTCGCCGTGCTCGCCCTTGCCGCTGGTGACGATGGCCTTCGATCCGAAGGACACGGGCGCGTGGTCGATGATGACCACATTGTCCTCGGGGTTGTGCGCGTGATCGTGGCCGCTGATGGCACCCGGCTGCCGCACGGTGCGCTCCACCTTCGCGTACTGCTTGCCGTCCCGCCGTGGCGTGAAGGTGACCCGAAAGCCGATATCTGCCCGAGCGTCACCGTCGGTGTCGATCAACATGTCATACGCAGCGTCGCTCTGGAACTCGTCGGCCAACGTGGGGGCCAGCGGGTTGACGTTGAGGATCAGAATCGACTTGCTGGGATCGTTGGGCTTCCGGAAGATGTAGATATCGGTGATGTCGGCCTTCGCATCACCATGGGGTGACGTCAGTTTCGTCGACGAATCAAGATGGTCAGCCATTCGTGTCCTCCAATCGCGTGGATCTCATCGATCGCCCCACACTCGCGCCTCCTCAAGTCAGTTGGCCGACAGGACGCGGCCCGTTCTCCGCTGGTGGTCCGGGCCACCCACTTCTTGGTACGCGACCCCCACGCGGTCGGATCATTCGCCCTCGGGTCGAGAACGATCGGCGCCCTCTCGTGACTCGTAGACGTCGACGGCACGCATGCCGTCCGCCGTCTTGCCTGCCCAGTGGAAGAGCACGCCCGGCGCTGTATGGCCGTTGAGCTCCATCTTCGAGATCGGCTGGCAACGAGGAAGCCGTTTCGAGTGGTGGGGGCGGACGCGTCCCGCCGCGGGCGTCCAAGGGTCCGTCAAGGCGATGCCCTCAGATCGGCAGTCGCCACTCCCGAGCCTTGGGCGTATCCACGCTGGCAAAGATCAGCGCGCGCACGTCTATGACCACCGGACGGGGCAGCAGGAACACCAACTGGCAGTTCGAAACACAGGCGTTGTGGCTACTGCCTGTGCAATCTGAAATGCAGGCGGTGTCGTGGTTTCCCCAGCAATATGACGTGCAGGCCGTGTTGTTATTCCCCTGGCACCAGGTGACACAGAAGGCGGTGTTGTTGAGGTTGCAGTAGCTGGTGCACCCTTGTGACGTGTTGGTGCACGCAGAGC
>CATPBU010000051.1 GCA_955652455.1 Candidatus Dormiibacterota bacterium | reverse complement strand
GCGGCAGACGGTCGCCGGCGGCTACGCGACGCCGGCGCGCGCCCAGCTGAGTACGACCCCGGCAGCCACCTACGGCCTGATCGCCTCCTTCGTGGCGGTCTACCTCCTCGAGAAGGCGCTGATCCCCACCAACGACGCGGCGATCAGCCAGGCCATCCTGGTGTTTCCAGGCCCCTCATGGTGGCAGTTCGTCAGCAGCGCATTCCTGCACGACCCCAACGACATCTTTCACCTCCTCTTCAACGGACTGGCCATGTACTGGGTCGGACGGCTCGTGGAGCAGCTGTACGGACGGCTCGTGCTGCTGACCACGTTTCTGCTGACGGCGGTCGGCGGGGGCCTGTTGTGGGTGGCGTGGAGTGCCCTGAGCGGCCAGGGATTCGGCTCGACACTCGGGGCGTCGGGCGGGATCACCGGGTTGCTCGGTCTCCTCGTCGTGCTCGGCCGCGTCCAGGGAAAGGACGTCCCCGCCGGGATCGCTCATGCCATGCGCCAGTACGCGCTCACGTATGGCGCCATGATCGTCGTGTTCGGCTTCGTCATCGCCAACGTCAACAACCTCGCGCACGTCGGCGGCTTTATCAGCGGAGCCCTGGTGGGGTTGGTGATCCCCCCACTGGTGCGCGTCGGTGGACGCGACCTCACGCAGTGGCAGCGTGCGCTCGTCTACGCGGTCTGTGCCGCCGCCGCGGTGGCTCTTGTCGTGGCCACGGTCAACGTCGTCGGCGCACTGACGCCGTCGGGCTAGCTACTGGTCAGTCGGCGGCTGCGCGAGCGGCGGCGACAGAGTTCCAGAGGCCCTCGAGGTCGTAGAAGGTCCTCTCGCCGGGTAGAAACACGTGCACGATCACCGAGTCGTAATCGAGGCATGCCCATGACGCGTCCTTGAGCCCCGCAGTGGAGAGCGGGCGCACCCCCGCCTCGCGGCAGGACTCCTCGATGCTGTCAACAATGGCACGAACCTGACGGTCCGTGTCACCCTCGCAGATCACGAAGAAGTCGGCGATGGTGGTCTTGCCGCGCAGGTCGACGGTGACGACGTCCCTGGCCCTCTTGTCGGACGCAGCCGTGGAGATCCGGGCTGTGAGCTCGTCAGGCGTCATCCACGTCCATTATGCACCGCAGGCGTTGAGCGATAGAGGCCGCTGGCCGCGATGATGTCGGCGACGGCGGCCGGCACAAGGCCACCGACGGGCTCGCCGGCGGCGACTCGTGCGCGCACCTCGCTGGCGCTCACCGCTGGTGGCCAGATGTCGAGCACCACCGTGCGTCCCGAATGGAGCTCGAGCGCGCCCACCTCGGCCTGCTCGAATCGAGGTTCTCCGTCGCGCTGCACCACGGCGAGGTGGATGATGTCGCGCAGCTCGGCGCTACGATGCCACTCGCCAATGTGGCGGACTGCGTCGGAGCCGAGGATCCACCATGGTTGGGTGCTGGCGTCGGCGGCAGCGAGCGCGGCCAGCGTGTCGATCGTGTAGGACACACCGGGGCGGCGCAGCTCGAGGTCGACGACTCGCACCCGGGGAATGCCCCGCACCGCCGCCTCGAGCATCGCCAGCCGCAGCCCTGCCGGAGCCACGGGCTCGCCGCGCAGCGCGGGGATCCGCGCCGGCAGCAGCCACGCCTCGCTTGCGCCGATGGCCTCGCGCACCGCCACCGCCATCGCGAGGTGGCCGGAGTGCACCGGGTCGAAGGTGCCGCCAAGCACGGCAACCCGGCGTGGCTCAGTGGTCATCGGCGTACGTGAACTCGAGCTCGCCGATGCGCACGGTGTCCCCCTCCTTGCAGCCGGCGGCAGCCAGCGCGGCGTCGACACCTGCCACGCGCAGCCTCTGCTGGAGGAGCGCGACAGCCTCGTCGCTCTCCATGTCGGTCATGGCCACAAGGCGCTCGATCCCGTTCGAAGTCACGCGATATGCCTCGCCGTCGCGCGACACTGCCGGCGCCTGGCGGCTGCGGTGACGGTAGACGCGGTGCTCCCCCACCTCCGGTTGGGCCACCGCGGTCTGGACTTCAACTACGCGCACTGCCGCCACCAACCCGGCCGCGGTCTCGAGCAGCTCCGCGGTGCCGTCGAGGTCGGCGGCGGCGATCAGCGGCGCGTCCGGGTACCGGGCCGCCAACGCAACGCGCTGTTCACCGTCGAGCAGGTCGCCCTTGTTGAGAACGAGCAGCTGCGGTTTGGCGGCGAGCGCGGGGCTGAACGCTGCAAGCTCCGAGCGCACGGCGGCGGCTGCGATGCCGACCGCTTCCGGGCCAGCGGTCGCGTCGACGAGATGGACGAGCGCGCGGGTGCGTTCGAGGTGGCGAAGGAAGTCGATGCCTAGGCCGACGCCGCGATGGGCACCCTCGAGGATGCCGGGTACGTCGGCGATGACCAGCGTGCCACCGCCCGCCGTCTCGGCGACGCCGAGGTTGGGGTGGAGCGTGGTAAACGGGTACGCGGCAATCTTGGGATGAGCGCCGGTGAGCGATGCGAGCAGCGTGGATTTGCCCGCGTTGGGCAGCCCGACCAGGCCGATGTCGGCGATCAGCCGCAGCTCCAGGTGGACACGGCGCTGGCTGCCCCTGGCACCAAGCTCGCCGACGCGGGGGGTCTGTCGGGTCGACGAAGCGAAGTGGGTATTGCCGCGGCCACCGCGGCCGCCGCTGCCGACCACGCTGCGAGCGCCGTGGTGGTCGAGGTCGGCGATCAGCTCATCGGTGTCGGCGTCGCGCACAATCGTGCCGGGTGGGACGTGCAGCACCACGTGCCCGCCGGCCGCGCCGTGCCGAAGGTTCTTGCCGCCGGCGCCGCCAGGGGGCGCATGGAACCGGCGGCGCTCGCGGAATCCGGCCAGCGTCGAGTCGGTGGAATCGGCGATCAGCACGACGTCGCCGCCGCGCCCGCCGTCGCCCCCGTCGGGGCCGCCCATGGGCACGTACTTCTCACGACGGAAGCTGACCGCGCCCCGACCGCCGTCGCCGCCGGCGACGTCGATGAGGACCTCGTCGAGGAACGTGGTGGCTGCTCCCTAGCCGGCGGGTGCCGGCGCCTCGACGGCCTCGCCCACCTCGACCAGTTCGCCGATCTCGATCACCGGCAGCGCGTGCACATTGGCACGAGTGCGGTCCTTGCCGGTGTTGTCGAATGCGACCAGACCGGTGGCGCGGGCGTAGAGGGTGTGGTCACGGCCGACGCCGACGTTCTCGCCGGCCAGGATCTTGGTCCCGCGCTGGCGCACCAGGATGGTTCCGGCGAAGACCACCTCACCGTCCTGGCGCTTGATGCCCAGCCGCCGCCCGGCGCTGTCGCGACCGTTGCGGGAGCTGCCGCCGCCCTTC
>CATPBU010000050.1 GCA_955652455.1 Candidatus Dormiibacterota bacterium | reverse complement strand
GAAGGTCACTGAGCAGCCGTGCTGGTTGGCCATCTCCTTGATGCCGTTCTTGTAGATGACGTGGTTGTCGGCCATGGTCACGGCGTCGCTGAAGCGGAAGTTGAGCTCCTGCTGCCCCGGCCACGCCTCACCCTTGGAGGTTTCCACCTTGATGCCGGCGGCATGCATGCCGTTGCGCACCGCGCGGATGAACGGTTCGTCGTAGCTGGTGGCGAGGATGTGGTAGTCGAGGATGTACGGCACCGACGGCGTCAGGTCGCGGTACCCTTGGGCGTGTGCCTGCGCGAACGTCTCCTTGAGAAGGTAGAACTCGAGCTCCGACCCGAACATGGGCTCGAAGCCGAGGCTTCGCGCTTTCTCCACCTGCGCCTTGAGCACCTGCCGCGGCGACGGCCGCACCGGCGAGCCGTCATTCCAGGCCACATCACTGAGCACCAGCACAGTGCCCTCGAGCCAGGGGATCCGGCGCATCGTGGCGAAGTCGGGCACCATCGCGAAGTCACCGTAGCCACGCTCCCAGCTGGCGATGTCGTAGCCGGGCACCGGGTCCATCTCCATCTCCAGCGCGAGCAGGTAGTTGCAGCCCTCGATGGGATGGCCAGCCTTGGCTTCCTCGACGAAGAACTCGCCATGCATGCGCTTGCCCATCAGCCGGCCCTGCATGTCGGTGAAGGCGACGACCACGGTGTCGATCTCGCCGCGCTCGACGGCTGCGGAGAGCTCCTCGAGAGTCAGCATCGGCCGCCCGCCGGGAGTGCTCGAGCCGCGCTGCGCTCGACAAAGCGCCTGAAGAGGGCGCGCGCCCATGACTGGCTGCTGACCAGCTCCTCGGGGTGCGACTGCACCGCCACCACCAGGCCGTCGGTGGATTCGAGCGCTTCGATGACGCCGTCGGGGCTGTGCGCCGTGGCCCGCAGTCCGGGCGCGAGGTCCCTGACCGCCTGGTGGTGGAGGCTGTTGACCATCAGCCGCGCGGGCGCGACCTGACCGAACTCGGAGTCGGGATCGACGTCGACGGCGTGGGCGAGAAGGTCGCGAGGCTCCCCGTGGCCGTCGTGGTCGTCGACGTGCGCGAACAGCGAGCCCCCGAACGCCACGTTGATGAGTTGCTGGCCCCGGCAGATGCCGAAGACCGGGGTTCGGGCCTGCACCGCGCCCCGAACCAGCGCAACTTCGGTTCGGTCGAGGTCGCGGTCGACCGGTGTCTCCCCGCTCGCCGGGCCGCCGCCGTACTCCTCGGGGCTGACGTCCCAGCCACCCGGGACCATCAGGCCGTCGATCCCAGCCAGGATCCCTGCGGCGTCGCCGGGGTTGGGTGGCCCCGGCAGGGGGGCGATCACCACTGGCGTGGCCCCCGACGCCTCGATGGCCGTCAGGTACTTGTCGTAGTAGCCCTCAACGCGAAGCGGGCTACAGGTGATGCCGATCCTTGGCTTACGTTCCATAGTGCGCTTCGCGGTCCTCAGCCTCTGAGAGCCGCGCCGACGTTCCTCAGCTCCGCCTCGATTGCGGCCAGCTCCTCGGCGCTGCCCTGGACTCGGGGCCCCTTGAACCACTTGTGGGCTGAGACCAGCCACCACACGCCGGTGGCGATTCCGACAGTCCCGGTGGCGATGATGGTGTAGTTGAAGTTCGACAGCGTGATCGGGAAGGCGGTGGGCAGGATGAAGAGGATCGTGATGAAGACCACCCAGGTCACTGCGATGATGCCGATCGGACGGCTCCACCGGCCGAGGTGCCAGGGCCCGCGCTGGAAGCTGTCGCCAGCCCGGTTGCGGAGGAAGACCGGGATCACATAGGCGATGTAGAGAGCGATGACTGCGATCGAGATCACCGCCGCATAGGCGAAGGGGTTCCACAGATAGGGGAGCCACAGGATGAAGGCCGCGACCACCGCCAGCCAGATGGAGTTGGTTGGGGTCCGGGTCCGCTTATTGATCCGGTGCCAGAAAGCGGAGCCGGGCACGGCCCCGTCCCGCGAGAAGGCGTAGATCATTCGCGAGTTGGCGGTCACCGACGACATGCCGCAGTAGAACTGGGCTCCGATGGCGATGAAGAGCAGGAACAGCCCCACACCCTGGTTGGTGGCGTCAAGGAAGATCTGCGCTGCTGGGGCCGGCACCGCTACCGACTCGGCGGCGTAGTTCTGGATCGCCGAAGTCACCCCGATCAGCAAGATCCAGCCGGCGATGAGCGAGACGACGATCGAGAGAACGATCCCCCGCGGTCCGGCGATGGCGGCATTGTGGGTCTCCTCGGTCATATGAGCCGAGGCGTCGTAGCCGGTAAATGTGTATTGGGCCATGAGCAGGCCGATCAGGAAGACGTAGATCGGCGCTCCACCGAACGTCGCCCCAGTCTGGTTCTGAAAGTTGAAAAAGATGAAACCCGCCGACTGGTGCTGCGTGGGGACGATGAAGAGCACACCCACGATGATCGCCACCCCGATGAGATGCCACCAGACCGAGATGTTGTTGAGGATAGCCACCAGGCGCACCCCGAACGTGTTGAGGAGGCCGTGGACAAACAGGGCGATGCCGAAGATCAAGAGGACGTGGGGCGGGTCATTGGGGTAGCCCCACTTGTAATTGAGGAAGGCGGTGACGAACAGGCCTAGGCCGCCGTCTATGCCGGTGGTGACGGCCACCTGGCCGAGCATGTTGAACCAACCCGTGAACCAGCTCCACGCGGGCCCGTTCTTGCCGCCGAGCTTGGCCGACCAGTAGTACAGACCGCCGGCGGTGGGATAGGCGGAGCACACTTCGGCCATAGCCAGCCCTACGACGATAACCATCATGCCCACCAGCGGCCAGCCAATGTTGATGTCGATAGGACCGCCGTTGAGCATCGCCGTGCCGTAAGCCGTGAGGCACCCGGAGAGGATGGAGATGATCGTGAACGAGACGGCGAAGTTCGAGAAGCCACTCATGCGGCGGCTCAGCTCCTGTGCGTAGCCGAGTCTGTGCAGCGTCTCGACATCGGCGTCAGGGGTCGCCGTGACCTGGTCAACCATCGGCGTGGTTCCTCCTGCTGGCAGGCGCGCACACGCGCCCTCCCCCTCTGTGCGGCTGCCGGCCTGCGCCATCCGCCCCCGGAAACCGAGCAGAACTGGCCGGACAGTACCAGCGCACTGGTTGCCCGTCAATGACCGTCTGGCGCGGCGCTCAGCAGAGGATGATCACCCGGTCGAGCGGCAGCACGTACGAGAGCTGGCTGCAGGGCAGGCCGAGCGGCTGGAAGGCGGCCCACAGCCAGATCGCGCTTCCATCGCTGCGCACCACCACCTCGTTGTCGCCGACAGTGACCACAACATCATCGCCTCCCGGCCGGGCGTCCTGTTCGGGGGACATCGGCGTGGCCAGCAGGGGACGCCACGTGGTGCGGCCGTTGCCAAGGTCCACGACTCCTCTGTCGGTCACGGCGCGCAGACCATGCCAGGACAGCGACGACACCGACGCCGGCTGGTTCCTCGGGCCGCCCGGCCATGGGGTCACGGCACCGCTGGACAGGTCGCGCAACCGGATGCTGCCGCCGCGGAGCTCCTCCACGGCGAGCCCGCCGTCGGCGCTGGCCGTCAGCACGTTGACGGGAAACAGTTCCGGTGCCGCCGCCGACGGCTGGTCGACGCGGCTGTAGAGCACGCGTCCGGTCGACAGCTGGACCACCGCCAGCCCGCCCACCCCGTTGGTGCCGCCCTCGGTGAGCACTGCGCGATCGGCGATGACGCTGCAGGCGACTGCGCTCCAGGATGGAAATCCCTTCGCGGGCAACGGCCCGGGCGCCAGCCCGCTGGCGGCCGTGACCACCCGCCGGGCGCCGTTGCCTGCGTCCACGATGTCGAGCTCAGCGGCCGTGACCAATCCCTGCCGTCCGGGCAGGTTGCGGAGAACGCAGAGATGACGGCTGGCATCCGCCCACAACGACGAGTAGACCCCCGCAGCGCTGGCGACGGTGCCCACCACCGTCCCTGACGAGCCGAAGACGGTGGCGGTTTGCGGGACGAGTGATCCGCTCAGCCAAAGCAGGGGGCGGTCGGCGCGGGGCTGCGCGTTGGTGCTGGCAACCGGCGCCAGCACCGGGATGATCAGTGGTCCCTTGGCGCCGCCGGCGCGCCCCAGGGCTGCGGCGCCGGCAACCAGGATCGCCACGGCGATCACGATGACCCGCCTGCTCATCAGGCGTCGAGACTACATCTCGGTGCGGTCGTGCACGTCGTGCCCGATCGCCCACCTGGGCGTGCGTCAGTGAGCGACGGTGATCTGCCCGGTCATGCCCGGATGGAATGTGCAGTGATACATGTAGGTTCCGGCCACGGTGATCTTGACCTGCCAGGTGTCGTTCTGCTGCAGCGTCCCTGACGTCAGCGTCGGGTCATCAAATGTGACGTTGTGCGCCACGCTCCCGGTGTTGGTCCACTGGATGACGTCACCGGCCTTGGCGCTGGTCGCGCTCGGGTCGAACTTGAGGGCGTCAATGGCCGAGATCTTCGCAGCGGGGCTGCCGAGGCCGCTTGTCTGGCCCTGACCCACGGCCGCGGCGGTGGCGGAGGGTTGGGCTGACGGCGTGGCGCTCGACTGGCCGGCCGGCCCCGGCGTGGGGATCGGCGTGGACGGCCACCAGTGGAACGCCTGGGCCTGGGCTGTCGGTGAGCTCTCACCACACGCACTCAGGGTCAGGGCAAGGACCGACCCCAGGACCAGCGCAATCGAACCGAAGCGGGTCATGACGCGGATGTTCCTCCAGGAGCCACGCTCGCCCGACCGCGCCCTCGTGCGGGGCACTGGCCAGCCTTCGCCGCAATGGTACGGGAACCATCGGCGGCCGCACGTGCGTTCGATTGCACACCACCTGTTCATCGTCATACGGTGCGGTTTGGAGGGGGCGCTGGGTGGAACGGCGTCCGAACTGCGGGTACGCATGACGCGGACGTCGAGGTCAGTCTCAGGAATCGTCGCACTCGCCCTGGCAGCGTGCGGCGCGGCCTCGCGTCCCAGTCCCAGCCACACAACGGACACTCATCCGCAGCTGCAGGCATCGCTGCCGGCGGTGCAGACGGCGAGTCCTTCATCCGCACCATCCAACGGCCAACCTCCAGCGGGGACCACGAAGCCGTCGTCGGTGCCCACGGTGGGCACCGTGCCCACCGCACGACCAACCGCTGCGCCGACCGCCCATCCGATCTACCCAGCCGCCGCGCGACTGTTTCCGGTAACCGCCTACGGCGCCAGGTGTAATGGCGTCAGCGACGACACCGCCGCCATCCGCGCCGCCATTCAAGCAGCCTCTGCGAGCGGAGGGAACGAGGTCACCTTTCCGCCGGGAGTCTGCGCGGTCTCCTCCAACCTTCCCGTCAATGGACCCAACTCAATCGCGGTCGCAGGCGCCGGTTCCACGGCCACGTTCATCGTCCAGCGCACTCCAGGCACCGGCATCTTCGGCATCTCGACGCAGCACGTGACCATCGAGAACGTCAACCTCAACACAGCCAGCGCCAACCCCGCACCATTCCCGTCCGGTAGCAGCGCCCCCGGGGTGATCTACAGCGCGGTCAGCTACACGTCGGTGATCAATGTCACCGCCGAGGTCGGCGACGGCTTCGGCATGCGGGTCACCGGCCCAAGTCCCTGCGCTACCTACCAGACGACCGGGACAGTCGTCCGCAATGTCAACGTGACCAACACCGGTTCCGGTGGCCGGGCGGCGATCGACATCGACTGCACCAACGGCGCGCAGATCAGCAACATCACCATCCACGGCCAGTACCTCGCGCTGTACCAGGACGAGAACGTGTCGGTGAGCGGCGAAACGTATACGCCGCAGGCGTTCATGGGAACCTGCCACGAGCCCTGGTACATCACCGGCCCTGCCGCCGGCATCAGCATCGCAAACGTGCGGTCGTACGGAGGCGCGGGGATCATCAGTCCGCCGACGTCGAACATCACGATCACCGGCCAAACCATTCTCGGCCCGGGTTGCTGATCGCACCTCTTGACTGAGAATTGACCCATGCGCGTCGGCCTGCAGGTTCCCGACTTCACTTGGCCCGGCGGCCCGCCGCGTCTTGGCGAGCGTTTTGGGCTCATTGCGGAACGTGCCGAGCGCGCCGGATTCGCCAGCCTCTGGGTCATGGATCACTTCTTCCAGATCAGGGTGGTCGGTCCACCCGAGCACGAGATGCTCGAGGGCTGGTCAGCGCTGGCCTACGCCGCCGGGCGGACGACGCGGATCAAGCTCGGCACCATGGTCACCGGCGTCACCTATCGCCACCCGGGCATCCTCGTCAAGACGGCGACCACGCTCGATGTCCTCTCCGGTGGACGCGCCTACCTCGGCATCGGCGCTGCCTGGAACGAGGACGAGCATCGCGGGCTCGGCGTCCCCTTCCCGCCCCTCGCCGAACGCTTCGAGCGGTTGGAGGAGACGGTCCAGATCGCGCTACAGATGTGGTCGGGCGACGAGACGCCGTTCCACGGCAAGCACTATCACCTGCAACGGCCGCTCAGCTCGCCACAGTCGTTGCAGCGGCCCCACCCGCCGATCCTCATCGGTGGCGGCGGCGAGAAGAAGACACTGCGGCTGGTCGCCCGTTATGCGGACGCGTGCAACCTGTTCGCCTTCGCAGACCAGTCGGTGCTGAGGCGCAAGCTCGATGTGCTCCGCGGCCATTGCGACGCGATCGGACGCCCCTACGAGGAGATCGAGAAGACGTCGCTTGGACACCTGCACGTGACCCGAGACGGCCGCGATGGTGCGCTGACGCCGGCGGCAGCGGTGGAGTACTTCGCGGCCCTCGCCGAGCTGGGCATCGACCACGGCATCGTCAGCCTGCGTGACGTCCACAGCGACGAAATCTTCGATCTCCTCGCCAGTGACGTGATCCCGGTCGCCGAGCGGATGCCCGTCGCGGGTCGCTGAGCACCGGCGCCGTTTGAGTGTCCTGTCAGAGGACTCGAGCACAACCCCGGCATGATCTCCGAAGGCGACTGCGTATCCCTTCTGGTCACGCCTGCGTTGCAGGGTCACCACGTCGCCTTCGCGGCGTCGACACGGAGCACTGTGGTGAACGCCAAGCGCCTGACCCTCCTGGTGGCCGCCGGACTGATCGTGACCGGCTGCGGAGTAACCGCCGATGTCCCGGGCAGCGGCACACCGACCACATCCACCCACGTCGGCGCCGCCAAAGCCGGTCTGACGCTCACGCACGCCAATGCACCGGCCGCGCCGACGGCGACGGCTGCGCCGCCCGAGCCACAGGTGATCGTCGTGGCGGACGAGAACAGGTCTGCGGGCCCGACCTTCGAGGTCGCGCTGGTGAACAGCAATGGTGAAGTCCTCGCCTCGACCCAGGTCCCTCAGAGCGCCCGTTGGACGATCGGTGTGGGCCCTCGCGCCGCTTACTGGGTGGCCAGCGGAAGGCTGGAGACCCTCAATG
>CATPBU010000049.1 GCA_955652455.1 Candidatus Dormiibacterota bacterium | reverse complement strand
GTCAGAGGCCTGCGCCGTCGCGGCTGCCGCCAGGGAGGCTCGGCCGATTCGTCGCCATCCGTCGCCGAGGAAGGAATCGGCGGCGGCCGCGAGGTCGCGTCGGCAGTCGGCGGCGCTCGACCATCGGGCCTCGACGTTCTCGTCGAACGCCTGGCGGAGCAGCTCGCGGGCCCCGGCGGGTACCGAGGCTTCGATCGACCCGTCCCGGTCCGCCCGTCCCCGGGACCTGGTCCGCCTGACCATCGAACTGGGGCGGCTGTCCGTCAAGGCACTCTGGAACACGGTGGCCGCTGCGTGGAGATCGGCGGCAACCGACCCATGCAGCCTCACCGGCTGCTGACCGTCGGCCGGCGCCGCGGCGACGGCTGGCTCGCCGGGTGGTACCGGTGCGCTGGCGATGCCCGCGTCGCCGAGCATTACGGCCCCGGCCGTCTCGATGACCACGGACTCCGTGCTCAGACCACCATGGAAGACATCGGCGCCGTGGAGCGCGTTGAGCCCGGCGAGGCAATCGTCATACACCACCAGCGCTGCGGCAAGATCGAGCGGACCGTCGGCCTCGAGCAACCGAGCCAGCGTTGTCCCGCCCACGCCTTCGTAGGTCACCTCGCGCGCCGAGGCGTTGAAGTCGATCACCGAAAGCAGGTTGGTGTGCCTGAGGTCGATCAGCACATCGATGTCCCGCCGCACGCGCCGCATGGCCTGTCGGTCGCTTGCCAGCTCCGGGCTGACCTTTCTGATCACCACGTCGGCTGCCCGACTGGAATCCACGCTGCCGCGGGCATCTCTGCTCGCCGCCTTGTCGCGCCGCAGCGGAAAGCGCAGGCGGAAGGGTGGGCGCTGACTCACCCCCGTATTATCCATATGTCCTGGGCCGTCCATGGCCCCGACGAGGCGGGGCGTCGCTCAGCCACGGTTGTCGGCCTGCGCCGGTTGCCGCACCCAGCCGCGCGAGGGGAACTGGGCAAGCACCTCTTCGATCTCGCCGACCTGCTGGTCAGAGAGTCGGCGTCGCCACTGACCGGGCTGATCGCGGGTGATGCGCACGCTGCTGAACCCCTCTCCGGGTCGGTTTGACTCCTGGAGAAAGCTCGCTGCGGCAGATGTCCAGGTCAGTCCTGCCCATTCGGAGACATCGCGGATCCTCGTCTCCGGAGCAGCGCACAGGTCTTCGTGAGTCACAAGCAGCCAGTCGGGATGCCGCTCCAACTCCTCGTTCAGCACCGTTGTGAGTACGCCCACCCAGGCCGCAATGCGCTGCAGCTGGCTGGCGTCGGGACCAGGCGGCACCACGCCGAGCCGGTGCAGATATCGGTCGGCGATGCGCGGCCGGGTGAGAAGGTCGAAGCCGTGCACGCCGAGTTCGGCCCACGACGAGATCACGTTCAGCGGATTGCGCTGGATGACGATGACCCGTGGCTGATAGCACGCCGCGATCCAATCAACCGCGAACATCGCGTAGATCGACTTGACCACCACGTGCGGCGCGCGCCCCGGCAGCGCCGAAACCGCTTGTGCGCTGCGACGCAGAAAGGGGTCGCGCAAGCGACGGGGTAGCCGCAGGACGAGCCGGCCAATCTTCAATTGCCAGCCGTTGCGGGGCACCCGCGCGGCAAACGAGAGGTCCCACAGCGCCCTGAATTGCGGCGCCTTCTGGTCGCGATCGATGATCGGATAGGGACCGAATCCGAGCCGCCCGCCGGCATCCTTCGCCGGGTCGGCGTCGATGTTGTCCGGCTCGTTGACCACTCGCGCGCCCGCGGCCTTGCCGAGCGCGGCAGCAAGCCATGTCGTCCCCGAGCGTGCGACGCCGAGAACGAGGATGCGATCCGGTCGCCCGACCGGGTGCGACTCTCCGGGTCGCTGCATGGTCGTGGCTTTTCTGTCCATGGTGTTTCAGTCGGCTTTGGCAGTGGCGATGTACGCCTTGACCCGAGCCCGGGCGTCGGGACCGGTACCGGGCGGCAGCGAGTCCAGCGCGCGTTGGAAGTCGACAATACCAGCGGCTCGGTCGTGCAGCTGCACCTCGATCCAGCCGCGTGCGGTGTAGAGGTTGGACAGTCCGAAGCCGTCCACGCCCGACTCCTGTGCGTAGGGACCGATGTTGCTGATGAAATCGCCGATCGATGCATTCATGGCCACCAGTGCGGCAGACGGGTTCCCCAGCGCGAGTTGCGCGGCGGACAGGTCGGATTCTGCCCCCGACCCTCCGGCGGACAGCTGCGCCGCGACAGTGCACTCGGACGCCGCCTTGTCGTACTGATGGCGCATCACGGCCACATGGCAGAGGTAGGTGAGCACTGTCGCCGTCTGCGACTTGTTCACCGCCAGCTGCTGCGCCCTGGCGAACTCCTGGTCAGCGAGCTGGTCGTTGCCCGAGGCGATGGCGATGGTTGCACCGGCAAGGTGCAGAAGCGCTGACGACGGTTCACGAGCCAACGCTGCACTGTAGATGTTCTCGGCGTCGGTGACGTCGGCCAGCGTGGTCAGCCCGCCGACGGCGGTGAGCAGCTGGGCCGCCCCAGCCGAGGGAATCGCGGCCGCCTGCTCGTAGTCGAGGATTGCGGCCGACACGTTGCCCGAGACGCGATCAGCCACGGCGCGTCGCAAGTAGAGGTCGGCCGACAGCGGGGTCAGCGAGATCGCCTGGCTGTAGTCGTGCACCGCGGCGGGACCGTTCTGTCCGCCATTGAGGTAGCAGTCGCCTCGACCAGCATAGGCC
>CATPBU010000048.1 GCA_955652455.1 Candidatus Dormiibacterota bacterium | reverse complement strand
GGGCGAGGTGTTGGTGCGGGCAGTCCTGGGCGTCGTCCTCGTCGTGGTACAGCTCGCAGTCGGCGCCGCTCCCGTAGCTGGCGACATAGGTCATCAGCGCGTCCCAGGCGAAGTTGATGTGGACGTGGTAACGAGACGGCGGCTCCGACGGAGACAGACGCACGGTGCACTCGAAGCGGCGCTCGCCGATGCCCGGCTCGACGTGGTGGCGGACGTCCTCGATGCTCAGTCCGGACCCATCGATGGCTTCGAGCAGATCGGTGGCGAACTCCTCGTACGACGGGAACGGTGGCCGCGCCTGCGGGGACTCGTTGGGCAGACCAGCTCCGGCGTGCTCCGCCACCTACAGTCCCAGCCGCAGCCGGCGCAGGTGGCGAATCACCAGGATCGCGAGGTCGAGGCCGAACAGCGCGACTCCGATGATCGCCAGCCAGAGAACCAGCGGCGCCTCCGCGCCCGGGGTCTTCCAGTCGTACACCGCCAGGACTCCGGCGATGAACAGCCCGGTCGCCACCACCCCGAGGGCGAGCACGTTGAGCGCAACCAGCGGATCGGGTGTCGAGCTCCCCCTTCCGCTCCCCTCGGACGAGCGCAGCATCGGCGGCGTGGCCATCAAAGCCAGTCTACCGACCGTTCTCCGGGCGCGTATTGGTGAAGCGATAGCCGATGCCGGGCACCGCGAGGATGTAGCGCGGTTGCGAGGGATCCGGCTCGATCTTGCGGCGCAGGTTGCGCACGTGGACGTCGATGACCCGGGTCTCGATGGGCCGTTCGTAGCCCCAGACGGCGGCGAGGATACGGTCGCGCGACAGCACCTCGCCGGCGTTTCCTGCCAGGAATGCCAGCAGGTCGAACTCGGTGTGGGTCAGCGCGATGTCGTCGTCGTCGCGCACCACACGGCGCTCCGCGGTGTCGATGACCAGGCCGCGGAACACCAGGCGTCGCCCCTCGCCGTTGCGCGACGAGGTCTCGTTCACCTTGCGCAGGTGGGCGGCGATGCGGGCCAGCAGTTCGCGGGGACGGAATGGCTTCTGGATGTAGTCGTCGGCGCCGATCTCGAGCCCCAGCACG
This sequence comes from Candidatus Dormiibacterota bacterium, assembly GCA_955652455.1. The sequence goes on along the minus strand of CATPBU010000048.1, from coordinate 2,863 downwards.
ACGTCGATCTCCTCGTTCTTGGCCGAGAGGATGACGACGGGCATGCGGTGCCCGGCGCGACGGATGTCGCGGCAGATGTCGAAGCCGGAGAGGTCGGGCATCATCAGGTCGAGCAGCACGATGTCAGGATGCACCGCCTCGACCGCGCTGAGGGCCTCAGCCCCCCGCTCGACCTCGGTGACGTCGTAGCCCTCAGCCTCGCAGGTGAGCCGGACTGCCTTGCGAACGAGGCTGTCGTCGTCAACGACGAGGACTGTCGTCTGCCGGCCTTCCACTGCACCATCCTTCACAAGTCTTGACCGCACCCCGATTCTAGGCGCGCGCCATACTCTGTGCCGGCGATCTGATCGGAGTCGCGATCAAGTTGCTGCTGATACCATACGGGCCGATTTCGGGGGCGCCCCCTGCCTCAGGGCATGTTTGCGACCGCCAGTCACAGGAGCCATCTCAGTGCAGACCCAGGGTTCGCTGCAGGAGTCAGACCTGGCATCGCTGCTCCAGACGATGCAGTCGGAGCGGGCCACCGGCACCCTGACCCTCGAGGACGGCTCGGACCAGGCGGCCCTGTACTTCCTCTTCGGGCACCTGTTCCACGCATCGGGCCCCGGGGGTGAGGGTGAGAACGTGGTGGTCACGGCGCTGGGCTGGCACGACGGCAACTTCCACTTCGATCCTCGCGCCAAGCTCCCTGCCGAGGAAACCATCAAGTCGTCGCCCGCGGAGTTGATCGCCGCCGCCGAGGGTGCCGGCGAGATCGCGGCAGCCCCGGACGGCGACCGCGCCAGCGTCAAGCCACCACCGGCCGAGGTCGCCGCCGAGTTCGCAGCGCCAGCCGAGGAGGAGGCCAATGTGGTCGCCGCGTCAGGCTGGAGCACGGCTGCGGTGGTGGCGGCGCCCGAGCCGGCGGCGTCGGGCCCGGGCAACTGGACGGCCCCGGCCTACACGCCATCTGAATACGTGCCGGCTGAGCCCATCGCAGTCGCCGAGGCGGAGACGCCCAACACCGCCAGCAACAGCGCCCCCGCCTCGCTTTCGGTGGTCCGCGCCGGCAGCACCGCCGGCGGATATGCCGGATCACTGCCGATCCCGGCTGGCAAGGTGCAGTACGAGGGCCTCAAAAGTGCCTTCGTCGACTTCCCCCGGCTGCTGCGCACTCTGCGAGGTGAGCGGCACACCGGCTACATCCGGCTGCTCAGCGGCCCGGCGACGGGCGTCCTCCTGCTCCGTGACGGCGAGCTGGTCGAAGCCGAGGCCGGCGAGGACGGCGTCGCCCACGGAGAGGAGGCGTTCATCATCTTCCGCCGCCAGATGGATACCGGCGAGGGCGTCATCGACGTCATCGAGCTCGACAGCGAGACGGTCAGCGCCGTCGCCCGCCTGCTCACCGGGCCCGCCCTCTTCACCGGCCTGCTCGCTCGCTTCGTCAACTTCCCCGCTCTGCTCGAATATCTTGCCGAGGAGAGGATCGACGGCTCGGTGATCGTGTCCGGCGGCTCGCAGGCCGGCGTGATCCTGCTCAACTCCGGCAGCGTGCTGGCCGCCTACACGGCCGATGCGCGCGCCCCGCAGACGGGCACGGAGGCGGTTGAGGCTCTCGCAGCCGAGCGACCGGCGAGCATCGAGGTCCGCGGCGATGACAGTTCCCGCAGTGGCATCGACGTCGAGGCGGCCCTGTCCCGGCCCCACTGACCTGGCGCCACCGCTCCGCCGCGCCGCCCGCGCCCTGATCGGCTGCCTCGGCACCGCGGGGCTGTGCATCGCGCTGAGCGGCTGCTTCTCGGCTCCGCCACAGATCATCTCGCTGGAGCCCAACCGAGGCTCGACCGGGGTCCCGGCGGATGCCCCGGTGCGAGTCATCTTCGACCGCGCGGTGCTGCACTCGAGTGTCGTCGGCCGGTTTACCGTTGACCAGTCCATCCCCGGATGCGACCTCACCGCCGCGTTCACAGCTGCGCCGACGGCGCCCTGCTGGATCCACTGGCTCGATCCGCAGCCTGGATTCGAGCTGCTCCACATCGGGGCGGTGTTCGCGCCGGTGACCAAGTACACGTTCACGCTCGCCGGCGGCTTCAGCGATCCGCAGGCCGACCGCAACGGCCTCGACCACCACTGGGATCTGACCAGCGCACCCGCGCCGCGCATCACTGCGTCGGCACCGGCCGACCACTCCAGCAACGTCCCCATCGACGCGCCGGTGGCGGTGTCGTTCTCGGCGCCGATGGACGCACCATCCACAGCGGCGGCGATCACGCTGTCTCCCGCGGTGCCGGGAACCCGGGTGGTGCGCAACGCCGTCGACCGCACTCGCTTCGCCATCCTGCCCGGGCAGCTGCTCGTGCCCGAGGTCGCGTACACCATCAACGTCGACGGCTCAGCCCGCGGGGAGGACGAGCAGGCGCTGGCTGTGCCCGGCAAGCTGCGGTTCACCACCGGGGCGCGGCTGGGCGGGTCGCACGCCGTCGTCCTGGCGGGCGTGCCCGGGGCCAACTCCACCGAGGTGCTGTTGCCGGCTCTCGCCCCGGCGGTCGCCGGGGATCCGATCGCCGCGCCGGTGCTGAGGCAGGCGCCGCTCTGCACCGCGACGGCCGGTTGCGGGGTCGTGGCAGCGCAGGCTCCGTTGTCGACATACGAAGCGGCCACTGTCGCGCCTGACGGGACCCACGTGGCCGTCGTCGTCGACGACGTCGTCACCGCCTCGTCGGAGCTCGAGGTGGTCGACACGGTCCAGAACACCACGCTGACCAAGATCGCCGGCGGGGTGCGGCCCTCGTGGTCGCCGAACGGCGCCGAGCTCGCCCTGGTCACCGGCTCGGAGGTCGATGTGCTCGACGTCGCCTCCGGCGCGCTCACCGTCGTCGACAGC
>CATPBU010000047.1 GCA_955652455.1 Candidatus Dormiibacterota bacterium | reverse complement strand
GCAATGTGGTCGCGATCCTTGTCCTGCTCGCCGTTGCCACCGACCTTGGCGCGGGGCGGCGGGCCGCAGCCATGCTCGCTGCAAGCGCGGCGCTTCCTGTCCTGGGGCTGGCATCGTCGCTCGGCACGCTCAACGTCATCGCCCTCAGCACCGCCGGCGGGACGGCCGCGCTTGCCGCCCGCGCAGCGGCGGCGGCCCTGCTGGTCCTGGCCTCGAGCCTGGTCGCGGCCGGTCGTTCCGCGGCGGTGGTGGCGGCGGCGCTGGCGCTGGCCGGAGCCTCCCTGGTGATCCCGTCCGCGCTGCCCGGCGATTCCCCATGGCTCGGCGGCCTAGCCTGCCTCGCGGTGGTGGTCGTCAGCGGCGTCCTGGCCCGCCTGAGAGACCGATGGCCGCGCCCGTTGCTGGCGGTGGGAGGGACCGCCGCCTGCGCTGCCGGGACGATGCTGGCGCTGCTCGCCGCCCGCGCCTGACGGCAAAGCGTCACCACGGTGTTACGATGAATACGGCTCACCCGTGCCAAACAGCGCGATGGGGGCCGGACAGGGGGTTCCCTCGCAACCGATTCCAAATGCACACGGGGAGCTGATGGCTCGAATCGTCCTCGCCTCGTCAAGCCCCCGGCGTCGTGAACTGCTCACGAGGGCCGGGATCCGGTTCAGTGTCGTCGACCCGCCTGAGGACGGCCTGCTGCCGCCAGGCATCTGCGCAGACCTCGCCGTCCAGCTGATCGCTCGTCAGAAGGCTGTGGCGGTCGCGGCGTCTCAGCCCCCCGGTAGCTTCGTGCTCGGTGCTGACACCATCGTCGTCGGGCCCGGCGGTGCGCTCGGCAAGCCGGGGTCGCCGGAGCGCGCTCAGTCGATGCTGCTCGAGCTGCGTGGCCGCCGCCATACGGTGCTCACCGGCGTCTGCGTTGTCGTTGCCCAGAGCGACCGGGAGGCGCTCGGGCTGGCCCGTTCGGCGGTGATCATGCGTGAGTACAGCGACGAGGCGATTCACACATATGTCAACTCCGGTGAGCCGCTCGACCGCGCCGGCGCATACGCCATCCAGGGTGGCGGCGGCGACCTTGTCGAGACCGTCTCCGGTCGGATCGACACGGTGGTCGGGCTCGACGTGCCGCTGGCGTTGCGCCTGCTCGCCGAGGCCGGTTACCCCGACCCGTTGCCTGCGGCGACGGACGTGCCTTTGGCGCCGCCTCGCGCCGCGCGACGGCCGCTTGCCCCGCTCCGCGCCGCCACGCGCGCCTGAGCCGGGTCTCCGCCACCGCGTCCTCGATGCGACGTCGCCTGGGTGGCGCGGCAGCCGCCATCCTGGTGCTGGTCCCAGTCGTCGGCTTGGCCGGTTGCGGGGCGGGCAACGGGCAGCTCAAGGTGACCGTCGGTGAATGTCGTCGGCAGATCGCCGTCCCCTGTTCGTACGGCGTCCTGACCAGCGGAGGGGCGAGCAGCTACAAGGCCAGCAACGCAGCGACCTACTCCCAGTACAAACCGGGTGACCAGGCGACGTTCACGGTTGCAGTGGTCAATGCTGGGCCGGGCAGCGTCACCGGGGTGACCATGCACCTGGGCCTGCCAGCAGGCTTCAAGTACCGCTCGACGGAGTCGATCAACGCTCCGGGATCGACGCGCACTCAACCACTCGACGCGGCAGTGAACAGCAGCGCGCCCATCTTCGGGCTCTGGACGCTGGCTCCCCCGGGGGCCGCCGGCGCCGGCACCACCACTGAGGTGGACATCACCTTCATCGCCGAGGTAGAGGGCAAGCCTGGACCAGCTCTGGTGCAGGCCTTTGCCGCCGGCGACGAGACGGCCGGGCAGAGCAACGCAGCTCCGTACGTCGTCATCGTTGCCGCCGCCGCCCACCTCAGCGCGCTGGTCAACATCAGTCCGACCAGCGCCCGGCACGGCAGCGCAGTGACCTACGAGGTCAGGCTCACCAATGGCGGCACCGGCAACGCCGAGAACGTCGCCGTCCTGATCACCCTGCCCCCCGTGCTGACGTTCACCAGCAGCGTCACCCCATTCGCCGGCAACGGGGCGCGCAACAAGGGTGTTGACCCGATCAAGAACACCCTGGAGGTGTACTACGACGGTTTCCTGTTACCACCGCTGTCCAACGCCGGACCGGGTTTTGTGGTCATCGTCTTCAAGGCCACAATCGGCCCAACGGCGCCGGCCGGGACCTACCCAGTGGACGCCAACGTCACCGACAGTGCGGGCGACACATTCGCACTGCACGCGGTGGCACCCTTGACCGTCACCTAGCGCCCCCGGTGGGATCGGCGCATCTGGGGCTGTGGTATCCTCCACGTTCGCGCCAGCCGGCGACATGCGTGTGCCCGGCGCGCTGCATCCATCTCTCACGAGCAGTCATGTACGCCATCCTCTCCCACGGCGGCCGCCAGTATCGGGTGAGCGCCGGTGACCGCCTCCTCGTCGACCGCCTCGCAGCCGAGGTGGGCACTGTGGTCGCGCTCGAGCCCGTTCTCCTCACCGGCGGAACCGGCGAGAAGACAACGCATGGCGAGGACCTCGATGGGATGCGCGTGGCCGCCACGGTGGTGGCCCACCGCCGCGGCAAGAAGTTGCGTATCTTCAAGTACAAGGCCAAGAAGCGCTCGCGCAAGATGGCGGGTTACCGCAGTGACCTGACCGAGCTGCGTGTCGACTCGATCCTCGCCAAGGGTGCCGCACTGCCCAAGGCATCGGCGGGCAACGGTGCCCCCGCGCCGCCTGCGGATGTCCACGCCCATGAGAAGAGCGAGAAGAAGGCGGCGAGCACGAGGACGACGAGGGCGAAAGCCGTGGTCGAGAAGCCGGCGGCGGCCGTCACCAAGCCCACTGCCAAGACTGTCGCTCCGGAGCCGAAGGCGGCGAAGAAGGCAGCCCCGGCGGCAAAGCCAACGACCAGCGCGCGCGTCACCAGGGCGGTGCCCAAGTCGGCCGGCCCGGGCAAGGCCTCCAAGCAGAACAAGGAGAGCGGCGATGGCACATAAGAAGGG
>CATPBU010000046.1 GCA_955652455.1 Candidatus Dormiibacterota bacterium | reverse complement strand
GCGCTGCGGCTGGCGCGAGCCGCCGCGGTGCGCGGCGAGGTGCCGGTCGCGGCGGTGGCGGTGCTGGCCGGCCGGGTGATCGCAGCGGCGTCGAACCGAATTGAGCGCTCCGGCGATGCGACGGCGCACGCCGAGATGCTGGTGCTGCGACGGGCGGCTGGTCTGGTGGGCAACTGGAGGCTCGCCGGCGTGACCGTGGTGGTCACGCTGGAGCCGTGTCCGATGTGCGCGGGGGCAATGGTGCAGGCCCGCGTTGATCGCTGCGTCTACGGAGCGAGAGACCCGAAGAAGGGTGCCGACGGCAGTGTCTTCGACGTCCTGCGCAACCCGGCCAACAACCACCGCATGGCGGTCACCGAGGGCGTGCTCGGCGCCGACTGCGGCCGACTGCTCAGCGGTTTCTTCGCGGCCACGCGGCGGTGATGAGAGGGGCGACCGCCGCCCCTCTCGAATCCCCCCTGTTCTCTCGGGTGAGAACCCTCTGTTCGCATTGACGGACACCCAGACTCCGCATGTCCGCGACTGCAGCCGCAAGCATGCCATTTCGGACCGGAAAAAGCCAACTGGCGCCGACGGATCGGCGTGACGGACACGGCTTGTTGCGGATTGTGAAGAAGAGTGAAGCGGCGCGATGCGCACGGTGAAGAGGCGTTAGGCAAGCCCAGACTCCAATCCATCCGCTGTTTTGTGACGAGTGGATTGTCCGGATGTCCTCGATGTGTGACGACCTCCCGGTCCACTGCGTGCCGCGCGGGTGCGTCGGCGACCATCGCTGTTCATTCAACCTGCACAGGGGTAGCCTTCGTGACCAATCGCCGGTGGCTGTCCGCCGCTGCTGCCGTCGGGGCCGTTGTCGCTGTCCTCGTTGTGGTGATGCTCCACAGCTCCGCCGCGGTCACCGTCCCCGTCGACGACTACGCCGAGATGATCGCCCCCATGATCGCCGCGGGCGTCTGCTCGGTGACCGCGGCACGTCACCAGGGTCGCGCCTGGGCGGGCTGGCTCCTCATCGGCGCCAGCGCCGCGACCTGGGGAGCCGGCCAGGCTGCATGGACCTGGCAGGAGCTGGTGCTGCACCTCGACAACCCGTTCCCGTCGCCATCCGACGCCGGCTTCCTTGCCTCCGTGCCGGTGCTGCTCCTCGGCCTGTTCACCCTGCCGGTATGGCCGGCGAGCGGCGGCGCCAAGCTACGAGCGATCAGCGACGGGCTGATCACCGCGGGTGGCCTGCTGCTGATCAGCTGGCACACCTTGCTGGCAGCGATCGTCGCCAGCCCCGCGGGCAGCGCCCTGGCGCAAGGCCTCAGTCTCGCCTACCCGGTTTGCGACGCGATCGTGGTAACCGTCTTGGTGATCATGTGGACGCGGACGACAGCCGTTTCCCGAGCGCCGATCGTGATGCTCGGGCTCGGCCTCGGGCTGATCGCGGTCAGCGACAGCACCTTCGCGTATCTCCAAGCGCAGAACAGCTTTGGGTCGGGCAACGTAGTCGACATGGGGTGGGTGGCCGGGTACCTGGTGGTGGCGCTGGGCGCGCTCCACGCGCTCGGCCGGCCGATCAGCCGGAGTCGCGCGCGGCCGACCCGCTGGCGCAGTGCCGCGCTTCCCTATCTCCCACTGCCGGTGGCCGTGGTGTTGGCATTGCAGGAACACTTCAGTGCCGGCGGCATCAGCCTCTTCACTCTCTTCACCGGCATGGCTCTGTTCACCCTCGTGCTGCTTCGCCAAGGGCTCTCCGTGCAGGAGAACATCGGTCTGTTACGTCGGCTCGCGGCCAACGAGATTGAGCTCAATCACCGGGCCGAACACGATGCCCTCACCGATCTTGCCACCCGCGCGACGTTCGTCCGTCGCGTCAATGGCTGGCTGACCGAATCAGCGGTGGAAACACTGTCGGCGGTGATGTTCGTCGACCTGGATGACTTCAAGCAGGTCAACGACCGCCTCGGCCACTCCATCGGTGATGAGGCGATCGTCGCCGCGGCGCGGCGCCTGCAGTCGTGCATGCGCGACGGCGACCTGGTGGCGCGACTCGGCGGCGACGAGTTTGCCGTCTTCCTGACCAAGCTTCCCGATGTCGGTCACCTGGTGCGCATCGCCGAGCGAATCATCGACGCGCTCGACGAGCCGTTCCACAGCCAGGGCCTGCGTGCCTCCGTGTGCGGCACGATCGGGATCGCGATTGCAGAGCAGGGTGACGACGCGAGCGATCTGCTGCGCCGAGCCGACCTCGCCATGTACGCCGCCAAGGCGCGCGGCAAGGGACTCTTCAGCATCTTCGAACCGAGCATGCGCCTGGCCGCGTCAATGTGAGCAGCTCCCAGCCGTACGACGGAAATGGGGGAGGGCAGTGTTAGGCTGCCGGGCATGGGCGATGACAAGACGGTTCACCTGACCGCGGCGGGACGGGCGAACCTCGAGGACGAGTTGCGCGACCTGGTCGACAATCGCCGCGCCGCGATCGTCAAGCGGGTGGCGACCGCGCGCGAGGAGGGCGACCTGAGCGAGAACTTCGCGTACCACGACGCACGCCGGGAGCTCGGGCTCCTCGACGGCAGGGTTCAGACCATCGAGAACATGTTGCGCCATGCACAGGTGATGGAGACAACCGTCGGCGAGGTGGTCGGTCTCGGCTCGACGGTGGCGGTGCACGATGACTTCGGCGAATCGACGTACGTCATCGTCGGCCCGGTGGAGGCGGACGTTGCCGGCGGGAGGATCTCGATGGTGTCGCCGCTTGGAGCTGCGCTGATGGGCCGCACGGTCGGCGACGAGGTCATCTTCAGCTCGCCCGGTGGCACGCGGAGCGCGACGATCACGTCGGTGCGCTGATCGACGACACGGTATGAACCTTCGTACGTTGGTGCTGCTTGCCACGGCGACCACGGCCGCAACCGGCTGCGGGAGCGCATCCCCGGCGTCGACAGCATTCGCCGGGCCCGCGGTGCCCACAACGGTGTCGTACTGCTCGGACGGTGGCAAGACCCTCTCTCTCGATGTGTATGAGCCGCAGTCGGGCGCCGCCCCTCGTCCGCTACTCATCTTCGTGCACGGTGGTTCGTGGGCATTCGGCAGCTCGAACATCACCGGACAGAGCCAGCTGATCCAGCGGGTGGTGGCCGGCGTCCTGAGCAGAGGGTTCGCTGTGGCCTCGGTCAACTATCGGCTGGCGCCGGCGGACACCTGGCCAGCGCAGATCATCGACGTGCGCTGCGCCATCCGCTACCTGGCCTCCAGCGCGGCACGCTGGGGCATCGATCCGCGCCGTTTTGCCGCCATGGGCAACAGCGCCGGGGCGCAGCTGGTCAGCCTGGCCGCGCTGTCGGCCGGCCAGGTGCCGGCCTGGGATACGGGGCAATCCGCCAGTCAGTCGAGCACGCTGGCAGCGGTGGTGGACTGCTGGGGCCCGATCGACTTGCTTGCATCCGGCTGGAGCAGCACGGCGCTGGATATCGGCAGGCTTGTGTTCCGCGTCAACTGGGGAACGGCGAACGGCACGCTGGCGGCCGCGTCGCCGGTCAGCTACATCCACGCCGGTGCTCCGCCCTTCCTGATCATCCAGGGCAGCGCCGACACCCTCGTCCCTCCCGCCCAGTCCATCGAGCTGCGTGACCGGCTCCTCGC
>CATPBU010000045.1 GCA_955652455.1 Candidatus Dormiibacterota bacterium | reverse complement strand
CTGATCGCGTTCATGTACAAGATCGTCGCCGTCGACCCGCGCAGCGTCATGGAGGCCAAGCGCTGGATCGGGCGGATCGTGTTCGGCACCATCGGCGTCGAGGTGGCCGGCACGCTCACCCATGCGATCATCTCCAGCATCCCCGGTGGCGTGCACTGACGTGGGGATCATCACCGGCATCACGGGCATCGGACATGCCGTGACCGACCCGATCGGTTTCCTGGTTCAGTCGATCACCGGCCTGCTCGGGCACTTCCTCTCAGTCGCGCGCGTCGACATGATGGGAGTGCTCGACCGCTTCCTGTTTCGCACCGTCGACCCCACTGTCTCGGTCAACCGACCGATCACTGCCAACCCCAACCTCGCCAAGCTCAACCTCGGGCTGACAGTGGCGGTCGACGTGCTCATCGGTATCGTGATCCTGTTCACGTCGCTGCGAAGCATCTTCGAGCGCTCGATGCGGTCGAAGTACGACCTCAAGGTGATCATCCCACGAATCCTTCTTGCCGTCGTGCTGGCGCACGGGTCGCTGCTCTTCGTGCAGATGGCGATCGACCTCAATAACGCGCTCGGCAGCGTGGCACTGTCACTCGGGGGGCCGTTGAACGGCGACAACCTCCCCTGGTCAGCGAGCCTCTCGCCGACGGTGATCGCCGGACTGGTCACCGGCCAGGACCTCTTCCAGGGGGTGATGGCCCTCGCCCTCGTTGCCGCGATGGCCATCCTCGTTCTCGCCTACGTGATCCGCACTGCCCTGCTCAACGTGCTGATCGTCACCGCCCCGCTCGCCGCGCTGCTCACAGTCATTCGTGACACCCGTAGTCACGCGCGTTCGTGGTTGCGGTTGTTCTTTGGCACGGTGTTCATGCAGGCTGTGCAGCTGATCATCCTGCGCGTGGCGGTCACCACGGAGTTCGACTCCAGCGGTGGGTTGATCACGACCATCTACGCGCTGGCGACTCTGTGGTTGCTGCTCAAGGTACCCGGGGCGATGAACACGTCCGGTCACCTGGAGAGCAAGGCGCACACGATGCTGCACAGCCTCGAACGGTCAGCCAAACACGCGCTGATGCCGGCCCATCACGCGCACCGTCCACCTCACAAGACAGCCTGATGACCGACGAGAAACCTGTCCCAACCAAACCGATGGAGGCACCATGGCAATGATCAACCGAGTCATCCTTGTGGGCAATCTCACCAGGGACGCAGAGCCAACAACCGGACCGAACACAACGCTGACGCGCATGCGGATCGCCACCAACTCGGTGTGGCGCGACGCGGAGGGCAACCGGCAGGAGCACGCGGAGTTCCACAGTGTGGTCGCGTTCGGCAAGCTGGCCGAGATCTGCGCCAGCTACTGCGTCAAGGGGCGACGCGTGTACATCGAGGGGCGGCTGCGCACGCGTGAGTACGACGGCAGCGACGGCCTGCGACGGCACACCACGGAGATCGTCGCCGAGACGATGAAGCTGCTCGACCGCCCGCACACCGAGGATGGTTCGCACGGAGGGAAGGGCGACGAGCAGCAGCCAGCCACATACGGGGTCGATGCCGCGGATACGTCTGGTGCCAACGGCGCCGGCGAGGGCGCCAAGTCGCGACGCCGGCTGCCGGTGGCCGCGCCCAGCTGACTGATCGGCGCGCCGGGCCCGGTCAGCCGCCCGCACCGCCGTCGCGACGGTGCTGCACACGGAGTGAGCGTGACGAGCCAGCCATCCGCCCGTACGATGACCGCCTCACTCGATCCTGAAGCGAGGTTTCCGTGCCGGTTTGGCAACGGTGCTGAACGTGGCTCACAGCGATCCGGGTAGGTTCGACAGTTCGGGCATAGGCTGCCGTGATGAGCGGGCGCACGCGGCTTGGCACGGCTCTTGTAGCGGTTGCGATGCCCGTTGCCGTCGTGCTCGGCGGCTTGTACGTGACGCGAACACCAACCAACCCAGGCTGCGCGTCGTTGCCAAGCGGCGCGACATGTACGCGAATTCTCTTCGTCGGCAACAGCTACACCGCCGTCAACGATCTGCCCACGATGTTCGCGACCCTGGCTTGGTCGGGAGGCCACCACGTCGACACCGGCGCGCTGGACCCTGGAGGCGCAACTCTCGCCGATCACGTCTCGGCCCCCGAGACGACGGCCACGCTGGGCTCCAGCAGGTGGAACATCGTTGTTCTCCAGGACCAGAGCGAGCAGCCGGCGTCTGACTACGCTCGACAGACTGAGATGTATCCGGCTGCCCGCCAGCTGGTTGCTCTGGTTCGTGCCGCCGGGGCGCGGCCCGTGTACTACGTAACTTTTGCCCATCGAGACGGCTGGCCGGAGTATGGGTTGTCGACCTATGCAGCCATGCAGGCTGCGATCGATGTCGGCTACCGCGGCATTGCCGCCGAGCAGCAGGCCACCGTGGCGCCTGTCGGCGATGCCTGGGCCGTCGTGGTCGCGCGGGAGGCAGACCCGGCCCTGTGGCAGGCCGATGGCAGTCACCCGACGACGAAGGGGACCTATCTCGCAGCCTGTGTCTTCTACGCGAGCGTCTTTGGGCAGAGCCCGGTGGGACTGAGCTACCACGGTGACCTGTCGGGCGACGAGGCGGCGAAGCTCCAAGCCGTCGCCGCCGACAGCGCCTCGACCGTGCCCTGATCCGCAGGCCGCGGCAGGGGAGGTTCACTTCTCATACGTCCGCCACCAGCACGAGGGCAGGAGTCGGCTTGAGGGATTTCTTGACATCGAATAATCGGACGTCCTATAGTCGGCGCCGACTAATCGATGCCTATCACACCTCGCTTCACCCGCTCCCCCGCCTCGCTGGTGGTGCTCAACCTACTTTGTGAGCGTCCGCGGCACCCGTACGCGCTCCGCGTCCTGGTCCGCGAACGGGGCATCGAAAGCGTCGTCAAGATGGCCGGCGCCTCGATCTACGACGCCATGGAGCGGCTCGAGCGAGCGGGTCTCATCGAGGCGAGCGCCACCACGCGCGAGGGGCGCCGACCCGAGCGCACCGTGTACACGATCACCCAGGCCGGTCGCGACGAGCTCCAGATGTGGATGGCGGACCTGCTCTCGGAGCCGACCGGCGAATACCCGAAGTTCGGCGCTGCGCTGGCCTTTGTTGTCGGCGTCGGCCGCCAGCAGACGCTCGACCTGCTCAAGATGCGCGCGGGGCGCGTCGAGTCGCAGATCGCGGCCAACGACAAGGTCGTCGAAGGGCTGTCGTCGCTGCCGCGAATCGTGCTCATCGAGGGCGAGTATGTCCAAGCCCTGCGTCGAGCGGAGCTGACCTGGCTGCGCGGGATCATCGATGACATCGCCACCGGCAGGCTGTGGAGCGACGCCGAGATCGAGACGCTGTACAGCTTGACCAGCGACGCCGACCAGGACGACTACGTCATTCCACCAGAGATATCGCGCGCGATCGAGCAGCGGCAGCGACGCAAATCGGCACGACCAGAGGGAGAAGACCATGGCTGAGACTCGCAACACACAGAGGCCGGTTCGACCGATCGCGGCGCTGGTCGTGCTGTCGCTCGGCCTGTTCATGACCCTTCTCGACCTGACCATCGTCAACGTCGCCATCCCGCGGATCAGCGACGGCATCAATGCCGGTCTCGACGACATCCTCTGGGTGCTCAACGCTTACAGCCTGGTGTACGCCGTCCTGCTGATCACCTCGGGGCGTCTCGGTGACATCGTCGGACCGCGGCGACTCTTCATGATCGGCACCGCGGTCTTCACCATCGCGTCGTTGCTGAGCGCACTGGCCGGGAGTCCGACGCAGTTGATCTTCTCGCGCGCATTGCAGGGCCTCGGGGCGGCGATCCTCGCACCCCAGGGGCTCCCGATTCTGCTCAGCATCTTTCCACTCGAGAGGCGCGCCGCGGTCTTCGCCATCTTCGGCATCCTTGCCGGGCTTGCCGTGCTCGCCGGGCCCACCCTCGGCGGCTTCCTGGTGACCCAGTTCGGCTGGCAGTCGATCTTCCTCGTCAACCTGCCGGTCGGTGTCGTGATCATTGCCGCGGCCTTTCTGTTCGTACCCGACATCCGCCCCGGTAGGCGGCACCGGCTCGACTTCGTTGGCGTTGGGCTGGCCACCGCCGGGCTGCTCGGCGTCGTCTACGGGTTGATCGAGGGGCAGCGGTTCCAATGGGGCACCATCACCGGCTTCATCTCCATCCCGATGGTGATCGGCGCCGGCGTCGTGGTGCTCGCCGCTTTCTTTGTCCACCAGTCACTGCGCCAGGACCGTGAGCCGCTGCTGCCCTTTGCCGTGTTCCGCGACCGCAACTTCGCGCTGATGACCTTCGTGCTCTCGGCGATGGGCTTCTCGATCGTCAGCTTCTACCTGCCGCTCACCATCTACCTCCAGTCGGTGCTCGGCCTCTCCGCCGTCGACGCTGGCATCACCATCGCCGCACAACCGCTGACGATGATCCTGTTGTCCGGCGTGGCCAACGCGCTGATGACCAAGGTGAGCGCCAAGTACCTGCTCATTCCCGGCCTGGTCGCGCTCGCGGCCGGCACCGCTTACATCGCATTGAGTGTGCACGCCGACTCGGGACGCTGGAGCTTCCTCCCCGGCCTGATCCTCGCCGGCGCGGGGATGGCGTTCATCTGGGGGCCGGTGTACTCACTGGCCACGCGCGACCTCAGGCCGGAGCACGCCGGCGTCGCGTCGGGGGTGCTCAACACCATTCAGGAGCTCGGCGCAGTGCTGGCCGGCGCCGTCGTCGGTGCCGTACTCCAGACGCAGCTGGCAACCAACCTGCGCGGCGAGGCCGTCGCGCGCGCCGGCGCGCTGCCTGCGCGGGCTCAGGCGCCGTTCATCGACGGCTTCAGCCATGCCGGCAGCGCCGGCCTGGCGATTGGGGCAGGGCAGAGCGGTGCCAACCTCTCGGGGCTGTCCCAACTCCCCGAGTCGGTGGCGGCGCAGGTGATGCGCATCGCACACGACGTCTTCACCAATGCTTTTGCCGGAGCGATGCGCCCCACGCTGCTCATCGGCGTCGGTGTCGTGTTGGTTGCGGCCGTCGCGAGCCTCGTGGCCCGTGCCACGCCCACTGCTCGTGCGGTCGCCGCGCAGACGACCGACCAGCCCGCTGAACGAGAGGCGGCTGCGGTGTAAGGGACGAGGCGGGCCCGTCAGGAGGCGCGCCGCACCGCCACGGGCTTCGGCGATTCGGACCATGGACTCAGGTCAACCTCGGTTGCGGGCATTGGCCGGCAGATGAAATACCCCTGGGCGAGGTCGCACCCCACGCTCGTCAGCCTCTCGAGGGTCACCGCATCCTCGATGCCTTCAGCCACGACACGCAGACCCAGCGCATGACCGAGCTCGACGGTTGCGCGAACCAGTGCAAGATCACGTTGCCCGTCATTGACAGCCAGGTCGGTGATGAACCTCCTATCGAGCTTGAGCTCGCTGACCGCAAGACTGCCGAGGTACGCCAACGAGGTGAACCCGGCGCCGAAGTCGTCGATGGACACGCCGACACCGAGGCCACGGAGCTGCGCGATGACCAGCTTGCAACGTCCGAAGTCACTGATGATGGTTGTCTCGGTGATCTCGATGATCAACGCCGAAGCCGGCAGGTGGTGACGCGCCAGAGCGTCGCGCACCGAGTCGACGAATCCCGGGTCGGCAAGGTTGGTCGTCGAGACATTCACGGCGACCGTGAGGCTCGAACCATGGGCACGCCAGCGCGCGCACTGCGAGAGAGCGCCTTCGAAGATCAGCGCGGTCAGAGGTTGCATGAGCCCGGCTTCTTCGGCGAGCGGAAGGAAGTCGAGCGGGGGGACCAGGCCAAGCCTGGCATGCGGCCACCGGACCAGCGCTTCAACTGCTGAGATCTCCCCGGTGCGCAGGTCGAGCTGAGGCTGATAGTGCAACACGAACGCGCCGTCGTCGACTGCGGCACGGAGTTCCTCGACGAGGCGCAGGCGGTTGCCGCTGTCGTCGATGGCGTGCTGGTAGATCTCGAACGGCGAAACCCCCAGCTTGGCGCGGTACATGGCGAGGTCGGCGCAGCGGAGGAGGCCGGCGCTCTCGCTGGCGTCGGTCGGAGCTGTGGCGATACCGATGCTGGCACTGATGCCGACGGTTACCGAGTCGAGCACGAAGGGTTCCTCCAGCCGCGCCATCAGCCGCTCGGCGACACTCGAGGCGTATCGCGGCGTGGCATCCATGATGAGGACGCCGAACTCGTCACCTCCAACTCGGACCAGGATGTCGGTGGACCGGAGTGAGCTCGCCAGCCGGGGTCCGAGCTGCCGAAGCACGTCGTCGCCCGCCGAATGACCGAAGGAGTCGTTGATCTCCTTGAAATGGTCGAGGTCGATGAACAGGAAGGCCAGGTGCCGCGGAACGGTACGCGGGTCCGCGTCGTCGGCGAAGAAGGAGTCGAGGAGGTAGAACAGCTGTCTGCGGTTACCCAGGCCCGTCAGCTCGTCGGTCATTGCTTGGCGGTGTCGCTCCTCGGTCAGGGCGCGCAGCCGGCGAACCGACAGCGCCAGCCGCAGCCCGACCGTGGCGAGCGTGGCGACCGCCAGTCCGAGGGCCAGCGTGTCGATGCTGTGCATCGTGCCGACGAACAGGATTGTCAGACCCGCGACGGCACCCAGCCCGGGCAGCAGGAACCCGCCGGCGCGCTGCACAGCCAACGGGTTGGTGCGACCCGGCCGCAGCCAGACCGAGATGGAGATCAGCAGGATGGCCGTAGGCCAGGCGATTCCATTGAAGACCGTGCCCAGCTTCGAATGTCCAGCCCCCGATTCGAACAGGTTGAAGGTGTCACCGACCGCATTCAGCGCGCACGCCGCAGCCAGCAGCCACCACGCCCCGTGGCGCCGGCCGGGAAGAAGCGCCGTCCCCCCGACGATCAGGGCTAGGAGGAGCACATCGCCGATCGGATACGCGAGCTGCGTCGCCACCGCGACCCCATCACCACCAACCGTCTGCAGGATGCCGATGAAGGCGAAGGTAGCGGCCACCGCGGAAGCACCGAGCCCGGCCACCGCGCCGTCGAGCCAGCTGGCTGCTGACAGCCTGCCGGCGCCCTTGTGTACCAACACTCCCACTGCGACATAGACGAGTGGATAGAAGCCCAAGTAGAACGCGTCGGCCAGGGAGGGCGTCGGCGCGGTCGCCCCGCCGGCGGACTCGATCGTCAGCAACACGTCGCCAATGGCCCACGCCAGCACCCCGGCTCCGAGCAGGAGTGGAACTGCGCGACCGCGGCGGGGCCCGATCGCCCGGGCGAGGCACAGCAGCCCGACCACGACCTCGCCGGCCGAGACCAGCCAGCCGTCAACGAGATCAGAGGACTGTTCAGGACCCCTGAAGATCAGCCAGGCGAGATAGCTGACCAGAAGAAGACCGAGCAGCCCGTACAACACGCGTACGACGGCGGGCACGCGATCGAGCCGCCTGGCCACGGTCTGACGGTGAACGTGTGGAGGCGGGGAAGACACGTCAGCAGCTTAGGCACAGCAAGTTGAACTGAAGTCACGGCCTCAGGACAAGACAGAAAAGGATCGCCGACACGTGATGCCTGTCCGGCAGGGCTTGGCGGCCCGGGCTCACGCTCCTTGGGGCGCAACCTTCTCCAGACGGGTGACCAGGGTATCGAGCATCATGTCCTGGGCTTGGAGGTGGGCCTGAAGCTGCAGGCATTCGGCGAGGATTGCCTCCGCGTCGCTGTAGGTCTGCTCCGACCGCTTGTCTGCGGCCGCGGACTGCACGTTCTGACCGACGATGATGATCGGCAGCAGGACCAACTGCAGGAACGTCTGCGCAATCCAGCCGACGATGATCACCGTGTTCCCGCTCGAGATGGCTCCGGGCAGGCTGATGAGCGCGAGGATGGTGAACAGGTACGCGGCCCACATCGTGCCCACCACGGTGGTGATGAGGACGCCGACCTTCCCGTTGAACCCGAGGCGCTCGTCGGTCGTCTTGGGCGGTCTCTGGTGCTGACGCTGGCGAATGCGCGGATGGGGAACGTGGTGAAAGATCTCTCGGTGCGCGCCTGGGGTGGCGCCTGCGGTTTCGGTCATCGTCGGCCTCCAGTGCGGTCGGGTTTGCTGCAACTGTCACACGCGATCGTTTGTTTGGGGACACCTCACCGCGGAGGGATGGAGGCCGTCTGATAGCGTCATCGGGTGAGCAACCGCCTCGCCGCGGAGACCAGCCCGTACCTGCGCCAGCATGCCGAGAACCCCGTCGACTGGTACCCGTGGGGCGACGAGGCGTTCGCGCGAGCCCGCGAGCAGGACCGCCCCGTGCTCCTCAGCGTCGGCTACAGCGCGTGCCACTGGTGCCACGTGATGGCCCACGAATCCTTCGAAAACGAGCGGGTCGCCGCCCTGATGAACGGGCTGTTCGTCAACATCAAGGTGGACCGCGAGGAGCGTCCCGACGTCGACTCGATCTACATG
>CATPBU010000044.1 GCA_955652455.1 Candidatus Dormiibacterota bacterium | reverse complement strand
CTCCAGCCAGGAGGGGATCGCCTCCACCTGAGCAGCCGACTACGACGGGTGGGGGTGGGAGACCATCCTGCCCCCACCTCCGGTCGTGAGAAGCAAGACAGCTCTCGCGGGCCAGCTGTCAGGGGAACATTCGGTACGCCAGGGTGCTAAATCTCAACTGCCAGACGCAGCGTCGACCGGGTCGCGTTCACGAGTAGAGCAGACGGCCCCATTCCTCGCCGGAGAGGTCAAGGGCCAGTTTCTGGCGAGCCCAGAAGCCAAGGAAAGGGTGGATCGAGTTCGGGACCCGAGTTGAGCGGACAGCGGGAGACGAGACTCGAACTCGCGACATCCAGCTTGGAAGGGTCGCGCTCTACCAACTGAGCTACTCCCGCACGGACACACGATTTGGAAGGGCATGGTGTCGGCGAAAGCGTTGCCATACAAAGGTTATGTCGCCAAGGGTGGTTGAAACCACCAAAACTACAGGTGCCCCGGACGCGACAAGTAACCTCCCGCGGCGACAAAGCGTACACGGCCAACAGCGTTCAACTGCGGCGAGCGTACCGTGTGGAGTTGCCACGCAGTCCGGGAATGAGGACAGCGGCGACCGCCACATGCATCAGCGCCAGAGCGGCTCTGGCGGAGTTGGTGGTTGCCGCCGTGAGCGGCAAGCTCAGCGACACGAGCAGAACAACGATGGCGACCACAGACCAGATGGACCGTGCACGCGAGGTGCGTCTCTCCAACACGGAAAGGAGACCCCAGCCGAGCAGAGACGCGACCAGGGTCGCCCCCACGACGGAGCCGATCCCGACGGTCTGGGCCGCGTCGTCGCCGAAGCGGATGAGCAGGTGCGTGCCAAGAAGCGGCACAGCGACGGTCCAGACTGCCATGGCGGCTAGGGCAGCCCCCGCGACGCTCAGCATTCGGGTGCGGCCGAAGCGGGCCGGAGCGGCCGTGGTGTATGCGGTTGTGGCGCTTGTCATGACACGACTCCTTCTTGTGGCGGGTGCTAGACTTACTTAGGTGCCTAATGTTAGGCGCCTAAGCAGATTGGAGTCAAGCGGTCTCATGAACTTCGCACAGGCGGACGACCTCAACGAGGCAATCCGTGCCATCGGAATCCGCCACCGAGCACTCGCCATCGCAGCGCTCGCACCGCTCGGCATCCACCCTGGTCACAAGCTGCTGTTGCTGGAGTTAGAGCAGGCAGGGCCGTGTACTCAGGCTCAACTGGCTGAGGCGAGCGGCTATGAACCGCCGACTATCACACTGAGCGTTCGCCAGCTCGAAGCCGCTGGGCTCGTGGTTCGCACGCCGTCCGCCACCGACGGGCGCGCAATCAACGTCGACCTGACCGAACGCGGACGGGCCTTCCTCCCCAAACTGAAAGCCGCCTGGCGCCGGGTCGCGGAACAGACCGTCGCTGGACTCACGTCCGCCCACGTTGACCAGCTAACCGGCGTTCTGGCTGACCTGGCAGCCAGCCTCACCGCTGGCGACGTTCCTTCGACGGAAGTCCCGCGCTACAATCCGCGATCCGACGTCGCACGCTGATACCCAGACAACCGACGGACCGCTGGCGGTTGTCAGCCAGCGGACGGACCGAAGGCATCTGGCGACAGCCCGTCGACGATGACACGTCCACGCAGTGTCTTCAAGCGCGTCGGGCGCGTTGGAATTACCCGGTCGACGCTATCGCGGTGACCCTGTGCCGGTGGTGATGAGAACCCAGCCTCGCAAGGCCACAGGTGGTACCGGGACCACCACATTGTCATAGCAACGGAGCATACTGAAAGCTGTTACGGCAGGGCATCGATTCGCCGTCCTCCGGTTCGTTCGAGAACAGCGCAATCGGCCCGAACGGAGGAGTTGGTGTGCGCAGCGGACGCCGTAGATTTTTTCTGATCGGGCTGGGCCTGGCTATCGTCGTTTCCCTCGGCGGCCCGGGGGGTGGGCTGACCACACGGTCTGCTGGTGTCCCGACCATTGCGGACAGGGTCGGCGCACTCATGGCGCAGATGACGGTCGACGAGAAGCTCGGACAACTACAGATGCAGGTCCCCCAGCCCCCCGGTGTACTCGAGGCGCAGGCTGCTCAGGGCAAGCTCGGCGCCGTCCTGGATCTCACCGGAGCCGCCAACATCAACGCCCTCCAGCACGTGGCAGTCGACCAGTCGCGGCTGCACATCCCGCTCATCTTCGGCCTGGACACAATCCATGGGTACCGCACCATATTCCCGATCCCGCTCGGGGAGGCGAGCAGCTTTGACCCCAGCATCGGCATGACCGATGCCTCCATTGGAGCCGACGAGTCAGCCCACAACGGCATCAAGCAGGTATTCGCGCCGATGATCGACGTCGGCCACGACCCGCGTTGGGGACGGGTTGCCGAGGGCGCCGGCGAGGATCCCTTCCTGGGGGCCGCCTTCGCCGTTGCCCGGGTCATGGGATCTCAGGACAACACCGCCGGGCAGCAGGACATGGCCTCTCCCGATAAGGTGATCGCCACCCTCAAGCACTT
>CATPBU010000043.1 GCA_955652455.1 Candidatus Dormiibacterota bacterium | reverse complement strand
GTGATCGAGAACGCCCACGTGACCGCGCTGCTGCTCGATGACGATGACCGCTGTGCCGGGGTGGAGCTGAGCAACAGCGACGGCACCGGCGCACGGCGGGTGCTCGGCGCGGGAGCGGTGATCCTCGCCAGCGGTGGCGCGGGTCAGCTCTGGCGCAACACCACCAACCCGGCCGCCACGACTGGCGACGGTGTTGCGCTGGCGTGGCAGGCAGGCGCGGAGGTGGTGAGCATGGAGTTCATGCAGTTCCATCCCACCGCCCTTGCGCTTCCCGGCGCGCCTCATTTCCTGATCAGCGAAGCGATGCGGGGCGAAGGCGCGTACGTCGTTGATGCCGCCGGGGAGCGTTTCCTGTTCGATGCCGACCCGCGCGGTGAGCTGGCCGGTCGCGACGTGGTCGCGCGCGCCATCTGGGAGAAACTGCAGCGGGCCGGCGGGGATCACGTGTTCCTCGACTGCCGGCCGCTGGGCCTCAAGGTGCGCGCCCGCTTCCCGACGATCACGGCGACCTGCAGCGCGCACGGCATCGACATCACCGCCGCTCCGATCCCGATCGCGCCGGCGGCGCACTACCTGATCGGCGGCGTGCGCACCGGCGTCGACGGCGCCACCTCGCTGCCCGGGCTTTTCGCCTGCGGCGAGGTGGCCGGGACCGGGGTTCACGGCGCCAACCGGCTGGCCAGCAACAGCCTCTTGGAGGGGGTGGTTTTCGGCCACCGCGCCGCCGTCGGCGCGCTCCACGACATCGCTGAGCGTCCCGTTAGGCCACCTCGCCGGCGCGCAGGCGGCGAACCCCCCGCCGCCACCAGAGCCACGGACACGGACGCTGCCGCCTTGCGTCTGGGCGAAGCCATGTGGGAGGGGTGCGGACTGGTCCGCGACAGCGCGGGCCTGCGCCGCGCGCTTGACACGGTTGAGGAGATCGTCGCCACAATCCCCGCCCACGGCTCTCTGGCCGACCTGCGCATCCATCAGTCATCCACGACCGCAGCCTTGGTTTGCCGTTCGGCACTCCTCCGCGAGGAGAGCCGGGGTGCCCACACCCGCGCTGACTTCCCATCAACTCGTGACAGCTGGCATGGCGTCCTGGTCATGCAGAAAGAGAGAGGACACCGATTTGACCGCCACCCTTGACCCGATCACTCAGGCACTGACGCCCGATACCCTCGACTCGCTCATCAGGGCAACACTTGCCGAGGACGTCGGGGTCGGCGATGTCACCACCGACGCCGTGATCCCCGCTGACATGACCTGTCGCGGCAAGATCGTGTGCAAGGAGAACGGCGTCATCGCAGGTCTCAGCGTGGCCGCGCGCGTGTTCGCCATCGTCGACGATCGCATCAGCTTCGACGCCAAGACCAAGGACGGCGAGAAGGTCCAGGAGGACCAGATCGTGGCGCGCATCTCCGGCCCGGCCCGGGGCATGCTCACCGCCGAGCGCGTCGCGCTCAACTTCCTCCAGCACCTCAGCGGCGTCGCCACCATGACCGCGCGCTACGTCAAAGCCGTCGACGGCACCAAGACCAAGATCCTCGACACGCGCAAGACAACGCCCGGGTTGCGTGGCCTGGAGAAGTACGCGACCCGTATCGGCGGTGCCGTCAACCACCGAATGGGCCTATACGACGCGGTCCTCATCAAGGACACCCACCTCGCTCTGGTCGGGGGCATCACGCCATCCCTGCGGGCGGTCCGCAAGGCGTACCCCGACGGCGACATCAACGTCGAGGTCAGCAACATCCAGGAGCTGGAGCAGGCGCTCGCCGACAAGGCTCCGCGCATCCTTCTCGACAACTTCGCTCCGGGCCAAGTTCGCGAGGCGATGCAGATCATTCGCGGCCGCGCCGAAGTGGAGATCAGCGGCGGTGTCCAGGTCGGCAACGCGCGCGCCTACGCGCTCGCCGGCGCCGACTACATCTCCGTTGGCGCGCTCACCCATTCGGCCACGGCGCTCGACTTCTCGATGAAGGTTACGAGGTATTAGTGGGACGGCCCGGCGCTTCTGCCACGGGTTTTAACCGGGAGGGGCAGATCCCCTCCCGCTGAGCTCGGTCGACGACACGTCGTCCGCGCTCGACCCTCCCCTCGGCGCCACTCGGCGCCGCTAAGACACCAAGCCGGCGACTCCGAACTGTGAGATGGCTTTGGCCGCGCTGTGCAACCCAGCCTCCAACGCGATCGGGAAGAAGTCGTTGTCGTCGCGCTCGGCCACTGCGCACGCTGCCAGAAAGCCACCGGCCAGGGCGTCGCCTGCGCCGGTGGGGTCGACGACCTCGTCGACGCGCACCGCCGGTCGCGAGATCACCCCGTCGCCGGTCACCACTGCTGCGCCGTCGGGGCCTCCTTTGACGACGACGGCGCGCAGTCGGCCGACGCCGCACATCGCGATCGCCTCCTGGCGCCACGTGGTGACCGGCGCGCCGGTGAGGCTGGCCAGCTCGCTCCGGTTGAGGAAGAGCACGTCGCACGCGTGCGCGACCTCGCGCACCGCGTCGCGCTCGGGGCCGGTGTAGTCGGTCATCGAGTCCGCACCGATCAGCCGTGCCCTGCTCTGCGACAGCACCTGGCTCTGGAGCGACGGTCGCATGCTGGCCAGGAACAGCACCTCGGCGCGCGCGGCGGCGTCTGAAAGGCTCGGGCGCCATTAC
>CATPBU010000042.1 GCA_955652455.1 Candidatus Dormiibacterota bacterium | reverse complement strand
CGGCGGCGAAGCCCTGATAGGTGAGGCGGCCGAGCAGCAGCGCGTCGCTGTCTTTCAACTCTCGTACCTTGAATTGGGAAGCCTCCTCCGACCAGAACGGGAACGACCATTGGCCGGGCTCGTCGATGTAGCCGTCGAGAGTCACGTAGGTGCTGGCGACTACCTTTCTTGGCATTGACTTGCTCCTTTTGAGGTTAGTTTGGGACGAGACGACGGCCCACTGCTAGCCGCGCTGGACCTGTCCTCGGAGGGCCGCGGAAGTCGAATCGAGATTCGGTGTTCCAGTGTGATGCTGCGATGGGCGATCAACGGTCAGCGTGTGGTTGGGTTCCATGCCCTCTTTGACGACGCCGGACACCAGAACTCATCGGTCGGCTCCGATGACTTACCACCGTTGTGGTTGTCTTAACTGACAGCGTGAACAAGCAGAGCACGATCAGCTTCGCTGTCCGAGGTCCGATCGCACGTCCTGACCTCACCGGTCTCTGCGACCGGGTCTGCGGCCTCCTCGCGGCAAGCAGCGCAACCGTTGCCCTGTGTGACGTTTGCGACGTCGACTCGGACGCGGTGACCGTCGACGCCCTCGCTCGCCTCCAGCTCGCCGCCCGCACCCACGGCTGTCAGGTCAGGCTGCTGGGAGCCTCGGAGGAGCTCCACGACCTGGTCACCTTCATGGGACTGGAGGACGTCCTGCTCGGCTGACGGCCGACGGCGTTCTTACGAATCGAGGCGCGCCGGCAGACCAAAGAACGGGAAGAGGAGCTCCGTCTCCAGGAAGAATGTGAACTCGGCGATCCCGCCGTCCTCGAACTCGAGAACCTGCAGAGCCCACGGGTCGAACCCGCTGCCTGAGGCACTCGGCTTGTACTGGCCGAATGCCACGGTTCCGTTCGTCGTCGACGTCGGCACCAGCCGCGAGCCGCGACAGCCGGCGCCGGGACCGAACCACCAGGTGAGGATGTCATCGCGGCCGGACAACCACATGTCGTACGGCGGCATCGACTGCCGAGCGTCTGACTGGATCAGCGATGTGAGCGCGTCGAGGTCGTAACGCTCGAAGGCCTCGACATAGCGGGCGAGGAGCTGGCGCTGCGCCTCATCCGTCGGCCGGGCCGTGTCGTCGGGGCTGAGCCCGCTCGTCTCCAGTGTCGCTCGCGCCCGCTGCAGCGCGCTGTTGACCGAGGGGACGCTGGTGTCGAGGAGCTGCGCCACCTCGCTGGCCTGCCAGCGGAGAACCTCACACAGGATCAGGACCGCCCGCTGGCGGGGGGGCAGGTGCTGGAGCGCCGCGACGAACGCCAGCCTGATCGTCTCGTGGGCCACAGCCACGTCGGCCGGATCCGCCGCGGCGGCGAGCGCGCTGTCAGGGATCGGATGGATCCAGGTGACCTCGGGGCGCGTGTTCAAGTTGGCTTCGATGGGCTCCTGCGCAGGACCGAAGTCCATCGGCAGCGCGCGACGTTCACGCCCCTTGAGCATGTCGATGCACACGTTGGTCGCGATCCGGTAGAGCCAGGAGCGGAACGCAGCGCGGCCTTCGAAATGGTCGAAGCCCCGCCAAGCGCGCAACAACGTCTCCTGGACCGCGTCCTCGGCCTCGAACGGGGAACCGAGCATGCGGTAGCAGTAGCCCGTCAGGGGCTTGCGCTGCTCTTCGAGCTGGCGCTCGAGATCGCCGGGCGCGACGACGAGGGAGGCCTCTTGCACGATGGTCATCCTACGACAGTCCCCATCTTGTCGATCTTCATCTCCGTGGTGGCGGCGCCTGCATATATAGACTGCAGTCGGCGCCAGGACTCATCGGTCGTGGCGGCGAGCGCACCCCATGCTCGGCTCAGCTGGACGGCGCGACCAGCGCAGGCGCCTCGATCAGCGTGTCTTTGGGTGCTGCGAGGCCGGTGACCGTGAGGATCTCGTCCTCGTTCAAGGTGTCGTGCTCGAGCAGGGCTTTGACGAGGGCGTCAAGCTTCGCCCGGTTGCGGGTGAGCAGGTCGATCGCCTGCGCCAGGCACTCGTCGGAGATGCGCTTGACCTCCTCGTCGATCAGCGCCGCGGTCTCGTCGCTGTATGGACGTGACATCGCGAAGCTGGCCGCCGCACCGTCACCCTCCTCCGAATAGTTGAGCGCGCCGACCTTGGGGCTCATGCCCCATCGAACGACCATCTGCCGCGCCAGCGCCGTCACCTGGCGCAGGTCGTTCTCCGCACCCGTGGTCACCAGGTTGTAGATGAGCTTTTCGGCGGCACGGCCACCGAGGGCGCCCGTGATGCGGCCGCGCAGGTAGTCCTCTCCGTAGTTGAAGCGATCGTCGACCGGTGTCTGGACGGTGACACCGAGCGCCTGGCCGCGCGGGATGATGGTGACGCGGCGCACCGGGTCGGCCCCCGGGATGAGCAGCCCGAGCAGCGCGTGCCCCGATTCGTGGTACGCGATCCGTTCTCGGTCCTTGGCTGTGAGCGTCAGCTTCCGCTCGGAGCCGAGCTCGATCTTCTCGAGTGCGGTTGAGAAATCGGCCATGGTCACCACCGTGCCGTCATGGCGTGCCGCGGCCAACGCGGCCTCGTTGGCCAGGTTGCGCAGGTCGGCACCCACCATGCCCGCGGTCAGCGACGCGACCAGGTCGAGGTCGACATCCCTGTCGAGAGGCATGTTGCCGGTGTGGATGCGCAGGATGGCGGCGCGGCCGCGGCGATCGGGAGGCTGCACCACGACGCGGCGGTCGAACCGCCCGGGTCGCAGCAGCGCTGGGTCGAGCACGTCGGCGCGGTTGGTCGCGGCCAGCACGATGACGCCCTCGCGGGGATCGAAGCCGTCCATCTCTGTGAGGATCTGGTTGAGCGTCTGCTCCTGCTCGTCGTTGCCGCCGACGCGCAGCGCCGCCGACCGGGAGCGGCCGACGGCGTCGAGCTCGTCGATGAAGATGATCGCCGGCGCCGCGGCGCGTCCCTTGTTGAAGAGGTCGCGCACCCGGGCGGCGCCGACGCCGACGATCGCTTCGATGAACTCGGAGGCCGAGATCGAGAAGAACGGCACCTTCGCCTCACCGGCGACAGCGCGCGCCAGCAGCGTCTTGCCCGTACCCGGCGCGCCGATCAGCAGCACACCCTTGGGCACCGTGCCGCCGAGGCGCTGGTATCGCTGCGGCTCCTTGAGGAAGTCGACCACCTCCATGAGCTCGCTCTTGACCTCGTCGATGCCGGCGACGTCCGCGAAGGTCGTGTTCGGCTTCTCCGCGTCATAGACCCGTGCTCCGCTCTGCCCGAAGCGGCCGAGGAGTCCGCCGGCCCCGCCTGCCGCGGCCGCGGCCGCAGCCCGGCGCATCAGGTAGAAGAAACCGAACACGAGCAGGAGCGTCGGACCGAAGCCGAGCAGCAGCGACTCCCACAGCGGTGTCGGCG
>CATPBU010000041.1 GCA_955652455.1 Candidatus Dormiibacterota bacterium | reverse complement strand
CCTTTGGCCACGCCGCCGGCGATGACCTGCTCCGCAACGTGGCCGAGCGCCTCCGCTCCGTGCTGCGTGTCGCCGACACCGCGGCGCGCTTCGGCGGCGACGAGTTCGCCATCCTCCTCGAGGACGCTCTCAACCCAGACGACATCGCCGCGGTCGCCGAGCGCGTCGTAGCGACTCTCAAGCCGCACTTCGTCGTCGAACGTCAGGAGGTGGCTGTGCACGCCAGCATCGGCGTCGCACTGGCCACGGCGTCGACGATCAGCGCCGAGGAACTGCTTCGCCGCGCCGACGCAGCCATGTACAGGGCCAAAGTGCAGGGCAAGGGCGGATACGAGGTCTACGACGCCGGGAGGATGCTCGAGGGCAGCGGACGCCGGCTCCAGGTGCGAACAGAGCTCGAGCGCGCGCTCAGTGACGGCGACCTGCGCGTCCATTATCAGCCGATCGTCGATCTCCGGAGTGCGGAGGTCCGCGGCGTCGAGGCGTTGGTGCGGTGGGAACACCCCGAACGTGGCTGGGTCCTTCCCGGTGAGTTCATCGGCATCGCGGAGGAGACCGGACTGATCGCCGACCTCGGGGCGTTCGTGCTGCGCGAGGCATGCGCCCAGCTGCAGGGCTGGGAGAGCACCCTGCCGTTGCACGACGATTTCCAGCTGCATGTCAATGTCTCCCAGCGGCAGCTGCGGACCGACCACGTCATCGATGCCGTTCGCGCCGTCCTTGTTGAGACGGGGCTGGCGCCGCGCCGCCTGGTCATCGAGATGACCGAGAGTTTCGTTGGCGAACATGGCGACGTGGCGCGAGAGCGCATGCGCGAGCTCAAAGCACTCGGCGTCGGCCTGGCCATCGATGACTTCGGCACCGGCTATTCCTCACTGGCGATCCTTCAGGACATGCCGTTCGACATCCTCAAGGTGGACCGCGCATTCATCGACGACCTTGACGGAGACGGGCGCCGGCGTGCGTTCACGGCGGCAATTTTCGGACTCGGCGAGACGCTCGGCCTGCAGATGATCGCCGAGGGTGTGGAGCGTGAGGAGCAGCGAAGCACCCTGCTCGCGCTTGGTTGCACGCTGGCCCAGGGGTTTCTCTTCTCGAGCGCGGTGGCCGGCACCCAGATCGTCGAGATGCTGCGCGGCCAAAAGTCGGTTGGAGGGGTGGTTCCGCTGCGCCTGCTCAGCGTCGGCGACAGCCCGGCCGCCAGCGCCAAGTCACTGCCGGCGTGACCTCAGAGACCGACTAGTACTGGTCTTCGGGTCGGCTCTCGTCGTCGTCGGCGTCAGCCTCGTCGTCGGCGGCACCGGCCACGACCGCCGGCTCGAACTCGTCGTCGAGCTCCTGCATACCGGCCAGCTCATCGCCGTCCGAGATCGAAGACCGGGAGTCGCTGACCAGGTCGTCGTCGGCGTCGCCGAAGCCCTCGTCGTCGATTCCCCGCTCGGACAGCAAGGACTCCTTGGCGTACGGGCGGAATTCGTCTCGCCGGGCGTTGCGGGAGATCGGAAAGGAGGACTTGCGGGAGTTCTCAGGCGCCTGGTAGATCTCCCGGACGATCAGCTCGATCTCGTCCTCCTCGATGCGCGACACGGCAGCCGAGTAGCGGTTGCCGCTCTCGATGAGAGGGCGCAGCCGTCCACTGAGCTTGGGCTCGACGGCACCTAGTGCGACGCCCCGAGAGGTCTCCGCGAGCAGCTGCGTGCCCGAGGCGATCAGCTCGACGGTGTCGCCGGGTGTGACCGCAACGCCGACCACTGCGCCGCTGGGCGGCCGCGACAGCACGCTGCGCCCGCTCTTGCCCGGCTCCTCGGTGAACAGGTCGACGTCAATCACCCCCGCTGCGGCGGCGGGGCGGGCGCGTGCGTCGAGCAGCACCCCAATCCGGCGCGCCTGCTTCTGAGCGATCAGGTTGAGCGCGTTGAGGTCGAGCGACGACTGATACGCGGCCAGAGCCTCCTGGAGGTTGCCGAGCTCGCTCTTTGCCTTGCCAAGCCGGTTGTACGCCTCCTCGTCGGCGCCATGACGCTCGATCAGAGCCTCGTTGATGGCGACGGCGTCCGCCCACCGACTCTCCAGCGCCGCTGCTATCGACTCTTCCACGTACAGCCCGCGAGGCTTGACGTGCTCTGTGTCCGCCAACAGTCACCCCCCAAAGATCCCCAGACGGGTTCGCTATGATACCGGCTCAGTGCGGCGCTCTCGTTTGTTCCAATCCCTGTGACGCGCGTCATCTCGATCGCGAACCAGAAGGGCGGCGTCGGCAAAACGACGACCGCGGTCAACCTGGCCGCTGCGCTCGCTGAGAAGGGTCCGCGCGTACTCGCTGTGGACCTCGACCCGCAAGGACACCTCACCATCAACATGGGTTGCCGGCGCCCCGACGACCTCGAATTGTCGGTGTACAACGTGCTCACCGACCACCGCGTGGACGTGACCGAGGTGCGTCTGCGCTCGGACGCCATGAAGCTTGATTTCCTTCCAGCCAACATCGAGTTGAGCGGTGCCGAACTGCAGTTGGTGACCGAGTTCGGCCGTGAATCGGTTCTCAAGGACAAGCTCGAACCGGTGCTCGACGAATACGACTACGTGGTCATCGACTGCCCACCCTCACTGGGACTGCTCTGCGTCAACGCGTTGGTGGCCTCGACCGATGTGATCATCCCGCTGCAGTGCGAGTACTTCGGCATGAAAGGTATGCAGCAGTTGCAGCGCACCATCGATCGCGTGCGCGCCAAGCTGAACCCAACGTTACGCATCGCCGGCATCCTGCCGACCATCTACAAGTCGCGCACCCTGCACAGCCAGGAGGTTCTCGAACTAGTGCGTGAGCGTTACGGCGACGAGGTCTTCAACATCACCGTCGATTCGTCGATCCGCTTCGCGGAGACGCCGCTGGCCGGCCAGTCGATCCTGCAGTACGCCACGGCGTCACCAGGAGCGCGCGCTTACCGCGCCCTGGCCACAGCGGTCATGGCGCAGGAGAAGGAGGCTGTTGGCGAGGTGCGCGGCACCAGCACACGGGTGAAGGCGGGCCGGGCGTGATGAAGGGGTTCCGCCGCGCCCAGCTGCGCGGGTCGGAGGAACTCTTCCGGACCACCGACGCAGCGCCGGCCAACCAGGAGGTCATGGCGGTCGACGTGCCTGCCGAACCCCGACCGGTGCCCTCGTCGCCGGGACACGACCAGCGTTCTGTCCGGCTCAGCAACGAGGAGATCGAGCTGCTGGCCGACGCGGTCCAGCACCTCAAATTCCCCCATCAGCAGAGCGGACGACCGTCCATGGAACGGTTCGAGCAACTCGAGGCGCTCCGCGCCAAGCTGCTCAACAACCTGTGACGTCGGCGCCGGTAGCGGGCGCTGCTCGAAGGTGGATGTCGGCGAGACCATCAGGGTCGAGTCGGCCGCCCAGTGGCGCGAGTGGCTCGCCAACCACCACGCCGACCGTCGTGAGATCTGGGTGGTCAACGACCGCAAGGGTCCGGCTCACGGGACCCTCGACTACAACGACGCGCTCGACGAGGCGACATGCTTCGGCTGGATCGATGGACTGGTGCGGCGGCTCGACGATGCCCATTACCTGGTCCGCTGGACGCCGCGACGACCCAAGAGCAACTGGACCGAGGGCAATCGCGAGCGCGCCCGCCGTCTGTTCAGGTCGTCGCGGATGACCGTGGCCGGCATGGCGGCGCTGCCGCCTGACCTGCGCGCCGAGCTTGGCGCAGGACCAGCTTGACATGTTGTGATCGGTCAATCAATAATCTAGGCAGCATGAACACAGCCATCGCCCCTCGCACCCGGATGACCGCCGACGAGCGGCGCGATCAGGTGATCGCAGCCGCAGTCCACGAGTTCGCGGAGCAGGGCTACCAAGCCGCAAGCACGGCTGCGATCGCCCGCCGCGCCGGCATCTCGCAGCCCTACATCTACGCGCTCTTCCCCAGCAAACAGGATCTCTTCATCGCAGTCCACGACCACGTGGTCGACCGCATCCATCGCGCCTTCGAGGCGGCCGCACGGGCCGGCGGCACGCCCGACGTGAAGCTCGCGCGCATGGGTGGGGTCTACCCGACGCTGATCGCCGATCGGTATGCGCTCCTGGTCCAGCTGCAGACGTACGCAACCGGAGACCCGGTTATCCAGGCCCACGCGGCGCGCGGCTACCGCCACCTGTACGACGAGGTGGTGCGAATGTCGGGCGCGGCGCCGCTGCAGGTCTCGCTCTTCTTTGCCTGCGGCATGCTGGCCAATGTCACCACCTCTCTCGGGCTGCAGGAGATCTGCGCGCCACTCTTTGAGGCGTCGGTTCACGCCGTTCCCCCGCCTCCGGCGTAAAAAATTTTTGTCGCAACAACTGATCGGTTCATCAATAAGGAGAATGCGATGACCACCGCACGTCGCACCGGCTGGACACTGGCGCTCGTCTCGGCGGCGCTGTTCATGGTGACCCTCGACAATCTAGTGGTCACCACCGCGTTGCCGAGCATCCATCGTGACCTCGGCGGCGGTATCGACAGCCTCGAGTGGACCGTGAACGCGTACACATTGAGCTTTGCGGTGCTGCTGCTCACCGGTGCAGCCCTGGGGGACCGATTCGGCCGGCGGCGCATGTTCAGCCTTGGACTGGCGGTCTTCACCCTCGGCTCGGCCGCCGCGGCCCTGGCCCCGAGCATCGGCGCCCTGATCGGGGCGCGAGCGCTCCAGGGCGCTGGTGGCGCGCTGGTGACCCCCCTGACATTGACCCTGCTGTCCGAAGCCTTCCCGGCGGGACGCCGTGGCGTGGCGCTCGGCATCTGGTCGGGCATCAGCGGGCTGGGCGTCGCCCTGGGGCCGGTGATCGGCGGAGCGGTCGTCGACGGCATCTCCTGGCACTGGATCTTCTGGCTCAACGTGCCCATCGGCCTGGCCGTGGCCCCGCTGGCCCGCCTCCGCCTCTCGGAGAGCTTCGGCCCGGCCGGCCGGGTCGATCTTCCCGGCCTTCTCCTCGCCAGCGGCGGCCTCTTCGGCGTGGTGTTCGGGCTGGTGCGCGCGAACGCGCTCGGCTGGACCAGCACGACGGTTCTCACCGCACTCCTCGGCGGCGCCGTGCTGCTGGCTGCGTTCGGAGCCTGGGAGACACGCGCGTCCTCGCCGATGCTGCCCCTGCGGTTCTTCCGCAGCCGCGCGTTCAGCGCAACCAACGCCGTCTCGCTGGCCATGTACTTCGGGATGTTCGGGTCGATCTTCCTGCTGGCGCAGTTCTTCCAGATCGTGCAGCACTACTCGCCACTGCAGGCCGGGTTGCGCACCCTACCCTGGACCGCGATGCCGATCGTCGTGGCGCCGATCGCGGGCATTCTCTCCGATCGCATCGGCAGCCGGCCGTTCATGTTCTCCGGACTCGCGCTGCAGTCCGGAGCGCTGGCCTGGCTGGTGACGGTGCTGGCGCCAGGGACCCCTTACACCTCGGTGATCGGCCCCTTCATCCTTGCCGGTGCGGGCATGGCCATGGTGTTCGCCCCCGCGGCGAACGCCGTGCTGTCGGCGGTTCGACCGAGTGAGGCAGGCCAGGCCTCGGGCGCAACCAACGCAATCCGCGAGCTCGGTGGGGTGCTCGGGATCGCCGTGCTCGCCTCGGTTTTCACTGCAGCCGGTGGCTACGCCACCCCGGCAACCTTCGTAGCCGGACTGCGGCCCGCCGTCGTCGTCGGGGCGGCGGTGCTGGGCGCGGGCGCGATCGCGGCCCTGGCGGTGCCGGGCATGCGCCGGCGGCGGATGGCTGCGGTGGAGGACACCTCGGCGAGGGCCGAGCCGGTGCCCAACGCCGCTTGACCCGGAGATCGATCAGTCGCGGCGGCTGTAGAGGGCGTCGATGTCGTCGGCGTACTTCTCGGTGACGACCTTGCGCTTCACCTTCATCGTCGGGGTCAGCTCCTCGTCGATGGTGAAGTCATTGGGGATGATGGCGAACCGCTTCACCTGCTCGACGGTGCTCAGCCTGGCGTTGACGGCGTCGACGTGGCTCTGCAGCTCCGCCCGGCATGCGGGATTCTCGGCCAGCGCTCGCATGTCGGTCGGCCAGCCGCGCTGGGCGGCGATCGCCGGTGCCTCCTCGGGGTCGAGGGTCACCAGCGCCGTCATGTAGGGGCGGCGATCGCCGATCGCAACGGCATGGCTGACCAGGGAATGAGACACGAGCGCGTTCTCGATGTTCCCGGGCGAGATGTTCTTGCCCCCGGCGGTGATGATCAGGTCCTTCTTGCGGTCTGTGATGCGCAGGTAACCGTCGGTATCGAACTCGCCGACGTCCCCCGTCTGCAGCCACCCATCGACGAGCGTGGCCGCGGTCGCCTCGGGGTTGTGCAGGTAGCCGGGGAAGACAACCCCGCCCCGGACCAGGATCTCGCCATCCTCGGCGATGCGGACCTCGTTCCCCGGGTAGACCTCGCCGACGGTGCCGATCCGCGAGCGCCCGGGGCGGTTGACGCTCGTCGAGCCCGTGTTCTCGCTCTGCCCGTAGACCTCGCAGATCTCGAGGCCCACCGAACGGAAGAAACGCAGCACCTCTGGGTCGATCGGGGCCGCACCGGAGGCGAGGATGCGGACGTCGTCGAATCCCAGGGCGGCGCGGAGCTTGGCGAGGACGAGCCTGTCGGCGAGGTTGAGCCGGCGCTGCAGGCCGGCCGGGACGCGCTCACCCCGCTCCCTGCGGTCGGAAGCGCGCCGCCCGGTGCTGATCGCCCACTGCGCCAGCGCACGTTTGTGCGGCGGGCTGGCGGCGATCTGCTTCTTGACCTGGGCGGCCATCTTCTCCCACACCCGCGGGACGCCGAAGAAGTGGGTGGGACGCACCTCGCGAAGCCGGGCGCCGAGGTTGGTGAGCCCGTCGAGGAACCACGTCGCGTTGCCGTAGCGGTAGGAGCGGAACTCGCTGACCATGCGCTCGGCGATGTGAGCCAGCGGCAGATAGCTGAGCACCCGATCCTCCGGACCAACGTCGACGAACTCAGCCAGACCCCGCGCCGACGCGGCGATGTTGTGGTGGGTCAGCATCACCGCCTTCGGTGGACCCGTCGTCCCGCTGGTGTAGATGAGGGTGACCACGTCATCCATCTGCGTCTGGGAGGCGCGCACGTCGATCTCGGACCCGTTCCGCGCCAGTGACTCCTGGCCGGTGGCCAGCGCCTGCCGCCAGGGCACCACGAATCCGTCGGGCGATGGTTCGTCGACGCCCTCCATCACCACCACTCTGCGGAGGTGCCGGAGTTGATCTCGCTCCTCGAGCACGCGCGCGAGGATCGCCTCGTTCTCCACGAACACGACGCGCGTCTCTGAATGGTTGAGCACGTACTGAGCCTGCGCGGCGCTCAACGTCTGGTAGACGGGCACCGGGCAGCCACGGATGAGCAGGATCGCGGCATCGGCTGTGTGCCACTCGGCCCTGTTGCCGGCCCAGATGCCGACGTGGTCGCCGGGTCTGCCGCCCTCCTCGATCAGGTACGAGGCGATCCGGCGCGCACCCTCACCGAACTGGCTCCACGTGATCGGCAACCAGCGCCCGCCGCTGCGCGTGTAGATGGCTGGCGCATCGGCGCGGCGACGGATCTGTGAGAGCAGGTGATGGACGAGCGTCTGCGGCTCTGCGCTCGGCGTGGGTGCATCGAGCACTTCTGTCGCTTCGCTGGTCATCGACGCGACAGAATGACACAACCTCGCGAAGAGGGTCGGTCGGAGCCGAGCTCGCCGCCGGGTCGCTCAGCACAGAGGTCGACATGGTTATTGGCACGCTGCAGATCACGGTCATGGTCCCGGACAGCCAGTCGCTCAAGGACAAGCGAATGGTGGTCCGCTCAATCACCAGCCGCGTGCGCCAGACCTTCGCCGTCGCCGTCGCCGAGGTGGGTCACCAGGACGCGTGGCAGAGCGCCGTGATCGGGGTGGCGTGCGTCAGCAACAACGCCCGGCACGCCGACGAGGTGTGCCAGAAGGTGCTCGCCTACGTCGAGAACGACGCTGACGGCCTGGTCAGCAACTCGCGCTTCGAGCTGGTCCACCTCTAGGAGGACGCGGCCGGAGGGCTGCTCGCCGATGATTGACGCATGGCCCAAGCTCAGCAGGCGGCGGACGATGAGATCGAGGCTGCGATCGGCGCCTTCGAGGCCTCGCTTCCGTTCGCCCTCGACCACTTCCAACGTGAAGCGATCGACAAGCTCGAGCGGTCGAGAGGGGTCCTCGTCGCCGCGCCGACCAGCAGCGGCAAGACGCTCGTCGCCGAATACCCGATGTGGCGTTGCCTTCTGGCGCCGCCGGAGCTGCGACGTGCGCACGCGCGAGTCATCTACACCTCCCCCCTGAAGGCACTCAGCAATCAGAAGTTCCACGACCTCTCGCAACGCTACGGGGCTGCCAACATCGGGCTGGTCACCGGCGAGCACACCATCAACGACGGCGCAACCGTGGTGGTCATGACCACCGAGATCCTGCGCAACGTCCTCTACGACGAGCCGGCCCGGCTCGACCTCGTCTCCGACGTCGTGCTCGACGAGGTGCATTACATCGACGACCATCCTCGCGGCACGGTGTGGGAGGAGATCATCATTGAGGCCCCCGCCCACGTCCGCCTGATCGGGCTCTCGGCAACGATCAGCAACGTCGAGGAGGTGGCAGCTTGGATGTGCGGCCTGCGCGGCGACATCGGCACGGTGGTGCGGACGGAACGGCCGGTGCCGCTGGAGATGTGGCTGGCCATCAGCAACCGGCTGGAGCCGCTGTTCGACGCGCGCGGCAGGGTCGCGCGCCGTACCCTCGAGATGGCTCAGAACGAGTCGATGCATGAGGCTCGGTTCCGCTACATGCGCCGCGCTCCTGACAATGACCTCTTCCGGGTCATCGAGGAGTTGCGCGGGCGCGCCATGCTCCCCGCCATCTATTTCATCTTCTCGCGACGCGGCTGCGCGGAGGCGCTGAGTCGCTGCGTGGTGCACGGTCTGGACCTCACCGGCGATCGCGAGAAGGAGGCGATCGACGCCCGCTACGGCCGGTTGATGCAGCGCATCGAGGACGGCGACGAACGCCGCGTCTTCCGCCAGGCCATCGACGTCCACGCTCTCCGCAACGGGGTCGCCATGCACCACGCGGGGATGCTGCCGTCGGCGAAGGAGGCGGTTGAGCGGCTGTTCATCGAAGGGCTGGTCAAGGTGGTGTTCGCCACTGAGACGCTGTCGCTGGGGCTCAACATGCCTGCGCGCGCGTGCGTGGTGTCGTCCTTTACCAAGTTCGACGGCACCGGGTTCCACTCCCTTACCGCGGGCGAGCTGACCCAGCTGATGGGGCGGGCCGGGCGGCGCGGCATCGACACCGTCGGCCACGGCGTCATCCTCAAGGAACCGGACGTCGACGTCCGTGACATCTACGACGCCGCCATCGGTGGCGAGATGAGCGTCGACAGCAAGTTCGCGCCCACGTACACGATGGTGCTGAGCCTGCTCCGCACACGCACGGTGGAGCGAGCCGAGGAGCTGCTCGACAAGTCGTTCGGCCAGTATCAGAACGTGCAGCGCGCCGATCACTGGAGCGAGAAGCGCAAGAACCTCGAGGAACAACTTGCCGACCTGCGCCGCCGGGTGTTCCGCCACCCCAAGGTTGCCTGCACCGAGCGCACGCTGACGACGCACCTCGCCCTCACCGACTCGGTCGAGGAGCTCCAGACGTCGGTTCGCCGCGCCAAGCGCGAGCACTGGCGCGATTCCCGGCGCGGTCGGCCGAGCGGGCGGGGCGCTGACCCGGGCCAACGCTTCGAGGCGATGCGGCGTGAGCTGCGCGAGAAACAGCAGCGCCTCAACAACTCACCCTGCCGCAGCTGTCCGTTCCTGGGAGAGCATCGCGCCCACAGGTTCGAGATGCGCGGGCTCGAGGAGACGCTCGACGGCGGCGAGGCCGAGCTCGAGTGGGCGCGCCATCGCTACCGGCGTGAGTTCCACGCCCTGCGCAACGTCCTCCACGACGCCGGCTTTCTCGAGGCAGATGCCCCCAACCAGCTCGGGCTGCTGGCGGCATCGCTGTTCGGCGAGAATGCGCTGCTGGTCGCTGACGCCATCGTTTCCGGACACCTCGAGGCGCTCGAACCCGCCGAACTCGCCGCCGCGCTGGTCAGCCTGGTCGCCGAGGATCGGGGACGCGACCGGCCGCAGCCGTCGCGTCGCCACTTCCCCACCGCGCGGGTCGAGGTCGCGTACCGGCGGCTGCGAGGCTCGCTGCACCGCCTGGTCGCCCTCGAGCGCGAGCACGGCCTCCAGACATTGCGCCCGCTTTCGCTCGACTACATCAATGCCGCCCACCAGTGGGCGTCGGGCACCCCTCTCGTCGATATCGAGACACCCGCAGCCAATGACATCGGGGACGTCGTCAAGGCGATGAAGAATCTCTACTCGATGCTGCGCCAGATGGAGCAGGCGCTGCGCGACCACCCCTTGCTGGCCAGGGTGCGGCAGGCGCGGGAGGCGATGGAGCGTGACCTGATCCGCCGGGTGTGACGTGCGGCATCGGCGTCCGGGTCTGGTAGCATCGCCGCGATGCATGTGAAAGCGGTGGTCGGCACCGGCTCGATGATGATGCGCCGCGGAGGTTTCCGAACGTAGCGGCGCATCGCGCCCTCCGTCAGGAGACCTCCCGGAACCACCCGGGAGGTTTTTTTATGTCCACGATCGATGCCGCTGACCACGTCGGGCCGCCCACCGCTCTCGCGACTGCGGAGGCGAGCCACGTGACCGGCCTGCGCTGCCGGGCGTGCGGACACCAGCGTCCCGCCACGGCGACACATCTGTGCGACCTCTGCTTCGGTCCGCTCGAGGTGGCGTACGATTACGACAGGGTCGCGGAGCGTATCTCGCGCGCACGCATCGAGACCGGTCCACCGACCCTGTGGCGGTATCGCGACCTTCTGCCCGTGGGGCAACGCGAGCCGGTCACTCTCGGCGAAGGCTTCACACCGCTGGTGCACGCCCGCAACCTTGGGAGCGAACTCGGGCTGCGCAGCCTTCATCTCAAGAATGACACCGTCAACCCCACCAACTCGTTCAAGGACCGGGTGGTCGCTGTCGCGCTCAACTGGGCGCTGCAGAACGGGTTCCACACCATCGCCTGCGCGTCAACCGGCAACCTCGCCAACTCGGTGGCTGCGTACGCGGCACGAGCCGGCATCCGGGCCGTGGTGTTCATCCCCGCCGACCTCGAGCCGCAGAAGATCGCGGCGACCTCGGTCTTCGGCGCCAACGTTATCCCGATCGCGGGCAACTACGATGACGTCAACCGGCTCTGTGCCGAGCTCGCCGAC
Organism: Candidatus Dormiibacterota bacterium; assembly: GCA_955652455.1. The sequence continues at coordinate 3,904 of CATPBU010000041.1, read as the reverse complement.
GATCTCGATTGGGGTTTCTGCAACATCAATCTTCGCCCCTACTACAGTGAGGGGAGCAAGACGCTCACCTTCGAGACCGCGGAGCAGCTCGGCTGGCAACTCCCGGACGAGATTGTCATCCCAGTTGCGTCTGGCTGTCAGTTCGTCAAGCACCGCAAGGCGGCCGCCGAACTGATCAATCTCGGGCTCGTCGATGACCGGCGGTTGCCGAGGTTCACCGGGGCCCAGGCGTTCGGATGCTCACCGGTCGCCGACGCTTTCGAGCGCGGCAGCGACGTCGTCCAGCCGGTGCGGCCCGACACCATCGCGCGCTCCATCGCCATCGGCAACCCGTCCGACGGCGCCGACGTGCTGCGCATCGCCCGCCGCAGTGGCGGCGTCGTTGCCAGCGTGTCCGAGGACGAGATCCTTGAGGGGATCGACCTGCTCGCACGCACCGAGGGGATCTTCACCGAGACCGCCGGCGGGGTGACCGTGGCGGTGCTGCGCAAGCTGGCTCGCCAGGGCCGATGGACGGGCGGCGAGACCGTCGTCGCGTACATCACGGGCCACGGCCTGAAGACCCTCGACGCGGTTACCGGGCGTCATCCCGTCGGCGAGCCCGTAGCCCCGCAGCGCCGCAGCGTCTATCGCAGGCTCGAGGAGTTGGGGGTGAGCTGAGCTCACTCCTCGCGAAGCATCGCCTCGGGCACGCTGACCACGCGGTAGGGCATGTCCGTGATGTCGTAGAAGCGGAGCGGTTTGCGCAGCCGCTTGGCAATGCCGATCTGCACCTTGACGCCGAGGGACAGGTTGCCGAACACCCACATCTGATCGCAACGCACGATCAGGTTGTTGAACGCCTCGCGCACCGTCTCCTTGGGAACAGTGTGCAGAAGGTAATAGTCGAAGAGCATGAAGGGTGAGATCGGCACTCCGCCCTCGTCGAGGACGAACTTGGTGATGTGCTGGCGCCAGTAGAAGTTGCGGTTGCTGATGGCGCAGTAGATGAGCTGCTTGGGCCGTCGCAGCGCACGCTCCGCCTGTTCTGCAGGGCTGGCCTTGGGACGCGGCGTGAAAATGCGCTCGAGGATGTCCTCGGCGTCCTTCACCGCCGGCGAGGGCGTGGACAGCGGTGCGGAGCTGACATCGGGCACGGCTGAAATACCTTTCTGGAACAGCCGAAACGGCTGCCGGATCATAACACCGGCCTCGCGGGCGCCGGGCCGCCCGGGGATTCTCGGCGGTGTCAGGCCGTCGTCGATTCTGCCCAGATCGCGAGGTCGTGCAACCGCCGCAGCGCGGTGGCGAGCAACTGCAGGTGGCCGGGGTCGTTGAGCCAGCGGCTCTGGCCGGATGGATGGGCAGCGGCAGAAGCACGGATCGGCCCGCCGGCACCCCTTCGATGATCTCGCCGTCGGGTGACCACGAACGGCCGACGAGCTGCTCGAGACGATGCCCGGGGAGGAAGCGGGCGTGCGCGAGCGTGCCAATGCAGATGACCAGGGCCGGTGCCAGCAGTTCGAGGTACGCGTCCAACCAGCCGCTGCACTGCGCGACCTCGCGTGTGCTCGGCCTGCGGTCGCCTCCCCGTGAGGACAGCCGGCCGGGGAAACATGTGGTCATCGACGTCATGAACACGCGGTCGCGGACCTCGGCCTCAGTCGCGAATCCGGCGCTTGCAAACCAGCGCATGAGATGTGCGCCGGCGCGGCCCGCGAACGGCCGGGTGACGTCGTCCTCGACCGGTCCGGGGGCCTGGCCGACGAGCATGATGCGCTGACCGTCTCTGCCGCTGAAGACGGGATGGGCGCGCTGGAGATGACCTGACTCCACGCAGCGCACACAGCCGCGATGCTCGCGCTGGATCGCTTCGATTGCGCCGCTGAGGGCTGGGACCACGGCGCGATTCTAGGATCGACCCCCGCACGGGGCGGCGCTATGATCAATCCTCCGCCAGCGCCGTGCTCTCGTCCTCACCCGGCGGCATCGTCCAGCACGACCAGCACAGGATCGCAATGCCCGACGACCCACCGCGCTCACCCTCCGGCCAGCAGTCCGACCCGCGTCCCGCGGCGGGCGCTCCGCCATGGTGGGGTGCGCTGGGCCGCCCCGACCTGCCGCTTGACGGCGACGACTCTCCAGCGCCGATTCGGATGGCTCCGCCGGCGCACAGTCGAGGCCGGCGCGCAGCCACGAGCCACCGACCACGGCGCTGGACCGCCTGGGTGCTCAACTCCGCCGTGCTCGCACTCGCGGTGCTGATCATCTGCATCGGCGTCGGGGTGGTGTCGTTCAAGATGTTCCTCACGGTCGGGCTCCTGTTCGGCGTCCCACTGGTCCTCGCCGCCCTCACCGCGGTGGTGGTCGCGCGGCGATCACGCTGACCCCACCGGACGGTCGGTGAGCAAGCACGGGCACGAGCGTCCACGCCGTCGCCGGGAGGCCGGCAACGTGCCGCTGGTGCTCAGCGCAGAGCTCCGCATCGAGGCGCTGTCGGTCCGACGCGTGGGCCGTCGTTTCGAGGCGGCCGTCCTCGATGACGCAGCCACGGCGGGCGCGCCCGCGCACGCCGCGGTTCTGCGCCGGCTCCGCAGCGAGCCCATCCGCGGAATCGGACGCGTCGTCTACTCGTCGAACGCCGTCTTCCTCCTCGAATTCGACGGTCCCGACCCCACCCATCCCGACCAGCCGCTGCGAGCGATCTACAAACCCGCTCGTGGCGAGAGGCCCCTGTGGGACTTCCCGCGCCAGACGCTGCACATGCGCGAGACCGCCGCGTATGTCGTCAGTGCGGCCCTTGACGACGGCCTGGTGCCACCGACCACCCTGCGTGACGGTCCGCACGGCCCCGGCTCAGTGCAGCTGTTCATGCATGCAGCCCCGGAGGGCGATGCAGCACCGCCCGAGGCGCTCGAAGAGCAGGTGCGGGGCCTGGCCGCCCTCGACGCGCTGATCAACAACGCCGACCGCAAGCGCGCCCACCTCCTGCTCGCAGACGACGGCCACCTCCGCGGCATCGACAACGCCCTGAGCTTCCTCCCCTACCCGCGGCAGCGCACAGTCCTCATCCAGCTCGGCGGGGACCCGTTCCCGCCACCTGTTGCCGCACGTGTGCAATCGCTGGCGGCCGATACCGAGCGCCGCGTGCGGCTCGCAGTGGAGCTCGCCCGCCTCCTCGAGGCTGATGAGGTCACAGCGTTCAGCGAGCGCCTGGACGCCCTCGCCGCCAACCCCGTCTACCCGCATCTGGACCCCTGGGACGGCCGCCCCTTCGAGTGGTGGTGAAGGGCGTACGCCCGGAGGGACTTGAACCCCCGCACCCGGCTCCGGAGGCCGGCGCTCTATCCAACTGAGCTACGGGCGCCCGCGGGATCGAGGCACGAGTATAAGCCCGCGACCTCGCCCGGGCCGCAAGGGCCGAGCCTAAAACCGCCAGCTGGTGCAGCCGCGGCGGGCGTGGACCCGGCATGAGCAGGGTGCCCGCATCCGCGTGCGGCGACGGCGCACCGCGGCCGGGTCGGCGGTGTAGGCCACCAAAGCTTCGAAGCGCTCCGGTCCGATGATCCCTTTGGCGAGGGCACGCAGCGCCCACGCAGGTGGCACCGGGGCCTCCCAGAATCCGCGACGCGGCGGCTCGCTCATGCTTGACTGGGAACTATAGAAGGCCGGGCCCCAACGAGGCGGCCGGCGAACGCTCAGTCGATGTCGTCGGGGAAGCGGATCATCAGCCCGTCCTGGACGTCGTAGAGGGCCTCCATCCAGTCCTGGATGGCGACTGTCGCCGGGCTCCGCTGCGACAGCGGGTGCTCCTCTGCGCGAATAAATGCGGCGACGCGGAAGCGAAGCTCCGCGGGAATGGTCTGCTCGTCGGCAAGGTTGAGCATCTCGAACTGGTTCAGGAGGTCATCGATCTCACGTATCT
>CATPBU010000040.1 GCA_955652455.1 Candidatus Dormiibacterota bacterium | reverse complement strand
TCGTCCGCCATACCATCGAGAGGCACCCGGGGGACAGCGTTGTCGTGCTCGACAAGCTGACCTATGCGGGCAATCTCCGCAACCTCGATCCGGTGGCCGGCGATGCACGGTTCCGGTTCGCCCACGGCGACATCTGCGACGCGGACACGGTCGCGGCTCTTGCCGGTGAGGTCGACGCCATCGTCAACTTCGCAGCGGAGTCGCACGTGGATCGTTCGCTCGAGGCACCCGGTCAGTTCATCCAGACCGACGTTTACGGCACCTTCGTCCTGCTCGACGCGGCGCGGCGCGCCGGGCACGCGCGCTTCCTGCAGGTGTCCACCGACGAGGTGTACGGCGACGTCGCTGAAGGCCACAGCGCCGAGGGTGACGCGCTGCGGCCACGCAGTCCGTACTCGGCCAGCAAGGCTGGAGGCGAGATGATGGCCTGGGCGTACAGGGAGTCGTACGGTGTGCCCGTGATCACCACGCGCGGATCGAACACCTACGGGCCGTATCAGTATCCCGAGAAGATCGTCCCACTGTTCATCACCAACGCGATCGACGACCAGCCGCTGCCCATCTACGGAGATGGAGGCGCCGTCCGCGACTACCTCTTTGTCACCGACCACGCCCGTGGCATCGACACCGCGCTGCGCCTGGGGACACCAGGGGAGGACTACAACGTAGGCGACGGCGGCGAGACCAACGGCCGCGAGATCGCCGACCTCATTCTCGGTGCGCTCGGCAAGCCCGATTCGCTCAAGCAACATGTGCGCGACCGTCTCGGTCACGACCGGCGCTACGCCGTCGACACAGGCAAGCTGCGCCGGCTCGGCTGGCAGCCGGACGTGCCGCTGGATGAGGGCATCCGGCGAACCACCCAGTGGTATCGCGACAACGAGGCGTGGTGGCGGCCTCTCAAATCCGGGGAGTTCTGGGAGTTCTACTCGAGGAACTACCAGCCATTGTCGCCGACCCGCGCAGCCGGTCCGTGAGGATTCTCATCACTGGCGGCAAGGGCCAATTGGGTCGCGAGCTCTCTGACGTCGCCCGCGCCGCCGGCCATCACGTGGACTCCACCGGACACAACGAGTGCAACATTGCCGACCCGGATGAGGTGGCGCGCGCCCTCGCGGCCGCCGACCCCGAGGTAATCGTCAACTGCGCCAGCTGGACACGGGTCGACGCCGCGGAGGACAACCTTGACGGCGCCTACCTGAGCAACGCCATCGGCCCGCGTGTCCTCGCGACAGCATGTGCGCGGCGCGATGTCCTGCTTGTGCAGATCAGTACGGACTACGTCTTCGACGGCATGGCACATACGCCAATCGACGAGTGGCAGCAGCCGGCGCCGCGATCCGCGTACGGCATCACCAAGCTCGCCGGCGAAAGTGAGGTACGCACCATCGCCAACCGCCACCAGGTGATCCGCACGTCCTGGCTGTACGGGCGCGATGGCCCCAACTTCGTGCTCACCATGCTCCGGGCCGCCGCGGCCGGACGCCAACTTCGTGTGGTCGCCGACCAGGTGGGCGGTCCCACCTGGACCGGTCATCTTGCCCCGCGAGTGCTGCGACTGATCGAACGTGACCTGCGCGGCACCTTCCACGTCACCAACGCCGGGGTCACCAGCTGGCACGGCTTCGCGACCGCGGTCTTTGCAGCAGCCGGGATCGCCGCCGACATCGTGCCGATCGCCAGCGCCGAGTACCCCACTCCCGCCGCTCGTCCCGCCTACTCGGTTCTCGACAACCGGGCCTGCCGGCTGCTCGGCGAACCTCCGATGCCGCGCTGGGAGGACGGGCTGCAGCGCTACATTGCAGAGCTGCGTGAGCGGAGCGTGATTGCCCGCGCCGGAGGCGCCTGACGGCTTCTGCACCTCCGCGAGCCCGCGACTTCGTCCTGGGCCACCTCGGCAGCTTCGATGACGAGGCACTGCGGGTGTTCCTCCAGCCCGGCGAGGCGGGGATATGCCCGCGCCTTCTCGGCACGGCGGTGCAGGGCGAGGAGCCAGGCCTCGGCAGTCGGGTCCTCCAAGCGCTGTCGCTGGGGGAGCGTGATGAGTTCATCGTGGCCCAGCGGACTGCAGCGAGCCGCGGTGCGGTCGAGCGCGCGCAGCGGGCAGTTGTCAGCCGCCTCTTCTGGCCCCTGCTGTACTGGCACGACCCCTGCGGCTACGAGGAGCTCGTCGCCGGTGAAAGGATCCATCCGCGGATCCTCGACGCCCTCAGCCTCGGCGGTCGCACCGTCGCTGACGTCGGCGCTGGAGCGGGCCGGTTCACGCTTTTCGCCGCCCACCGCGCCGCCCGGGTGGTGGCGGTCGACGAGGTGCCCCAGCTGCTGGACCGGCTGGAGGTCCACCTTCGCGAAGAGGGCATCGCCAACGTCGAGGTACGACGCGGCAGTTTCGACGCCCTCCCGCTCGACGACGGCTCTGTCGATGTGGCGGTGGCGTGTTCCTCGCTGACCAGCCAGGCGCCGCTGGGCGGCGAGCCGGGGCTCGCGGAGATGGAGCGGATCGTGCGCGATGGTGGCGAGATCGCCGTCATCTGGCCCGATCGCCCGGAGTGGTTCTGCGAACGGGGGTTTGTCCAGCTCAGCTCCCCGGGCAATGACAGCCTGTCCTTCGCGAACCCGCCGGCGGCCGAGCGCATCTGCCGGGACTTCTATTCCGACGCGGCGGCGGCATGGGTTGTCGAGCACCACGCGGCCACAGTTCCGTTCAGCGTCCTCGGAGTCTCGCCGCCGAACGACGTCTGCATGAGGGTGGTGCGGAAGCGTGCCGGGTGACAGGCCGGTACCAAGGGCGTTTGCGCGTGCCCTCCGCGCGGTAGGCTGGTGGATGACGGGTCAACCATTCCGCCCGTCCGAGGGACCCCTATGCGACCCCAACTCGCCAGCACCCCAGATGTCTTCGACCGCGCCCGCCGCCTGTCACGCGAGCGTGGCACTCCGGTGTACGTGAGCGGCGGGGAGGTGGTGCTCGAGCGCCCACCGAAGACGACCGCGATGGTGTGGCCGAACGGGAGCGTCACCTGGGGCAACGCGTCCGGCTCCGACCGGCGGGACCGCCGCCGCGCCGCCTGAGCCGGCAAGCCGCGGCTCACTCCTTCTCGGTCACCGTGTACTCGAGGTAGGCACCGAACATCAGGCGCGTCTGAGCCTCCAGCGCGGGGATAACGCTCAGCGCCAGCCCGACGACCGGGTACAGGAACAGCTGCAGGTCGGCATAGCGTCGCCGCCACCAGGCCCAGTCAGTCGGCTTGGGGCACATCGCCGCGTCGACCTTGATGAGCACGAAGGTGTTGAAAAGTGTGAGGGTCAGGATCCCCGCGGTCGCCCAGCCGATGACGAACGCCTCGGTTGACAGGCTGTAGTCGAGGTCGATCAGGGCGGGTAGAGCACCGCCAAAGAAGAGCAGCATCGGC
>CATPBU010000039.1 GCA_955652455.1 Candidatus Dormiibacterota bacterium | reverse complement strand
TCTTCACCTTCATCATGCTGGCCGAGAAAGCCGCGCCGTGGGGGCAGCGCATCGTGGTGCCCGTCGGGGTCGGGTTCGGAGGCCTGGCGGTGGTTGCCGTGTTGGTACCGGGGTCGATCCCCGGGATCTAGCGCGGCGCTGCCTGAGAGCTCTGCCCACAGGCTCACACCCCAACCTACGGCGATCGCCGCCGCGTAGATGAGGATGAGGCGGGATGCGCGCCACGCCCGGGTGGGCGTGGCGCTTTCAACCGCAACGGTCATCGATCAGCCCGCGTACTCCATCTTGTACTCGGCCTGGATCGCGTTGCGCCCCTCCAGCGTCCACTCGAAACCGTACTGGGGCAGCGTGACCTTGTGATGGTGCGCTTGACCCACCCATGCCGGCGATCCCGGGACGGTGCTGAAGACGCTGTCTCGCAACGTCGTAATGGTGCCATCGGCAGACCGGAACGGCTCCATCTCGGCCTCGATGACGCCCTCGATGCGTAGCTTGCCGATGCCGCCGGAGACGCTGTGCTCGATGTTCGCGGTCTCGACCGCCTTGACCTCGCCGATGAGCCCGGCCAGGTCGGCAAGCGGTCCCCCGAGCTTGCCGCTGTAGGCCGCGACGATCGCATCCCTCTGTTCCTGGCTGGCGGACTCGTCCAGGTACATGACGATCTGCCACGACCCTGGCGTGAGCACGTTGCCCGGGAGGAACACGATGTTGACGAGGTTCAGCCCGCTGACGTCGACCCCATCGATCTCGGCCTTGTCAAAGTGGTAGGCGACCACCGCGTTACAAGTGCCGCCGTCAGGGTCCGCTCCGACCCAGCACGGACAGAGCACGCCGCACGAGCACGCCTCGAGAAGCGTGCCCTGGAGGCTGTACTTGACGCGAGTCTGAGCTCCCTTTTCTTCAGTGGCTGCGACTCCCATGGCGCTTACTCCCCCAGCTGCAGTCGTTGGTCGCTGTGGAGCGACTCGGGCCGCGAGAATACTCTCTTCTTCGGGCAGGTGTGGGGCGGTCGGAGGGCTGCGATGCGCCTCGCCCAGGCGCCGCCCGTCGTAAACGCGGTGGCGCATCATGCGCGGTGCACATGATGAGTCAGCCCCGACGCGCCTGGACGCACTTCGAGCCGATCCACGCCATCGTGTACTTCGCCCCCGAATCGCGCGAGCGGTACGCGGCGGCGGGGCTGCGCGGCGGCTGGATGGGCTACTTCGCGTCCCGTTCAGCTCCCATGGGGACGGTCGGCCCGGAAGTGGTCACCGCCGTGTTCCACAACTTTGCGCCGGCGATGGTGCACCGCGCCATCCCAGACGCCTGGAGCTTCTCGACGCCCGAGCGAGTCCTGGCCGCCCGCCTCGACACGGTCGACGCCGCCCTGCGCCGCCTCTGGGGCGCCGACATCGAGTCGCCCGCCGTGCGTGAGGCCGCGGAGCTTGCGCTCAGCGCTGCAGCACACTTGCATCCGGACGGGCGCGCGCTGTACGCGGGCCACGCTGCCCTCCCGGTTCCAAGCGCACCGCACCTGGCTCTCTGGCACGCGTGCACGTTGCTCCGTGAGCACCGCTTCGATGGGCACGTCGCCGCGCTCAGCGTCCAGGGGCTGGACGGCCTCGAGGCCGTGATCACCGGACATGCGGGCAGCAATGGCGTCGACCCGGCCACGATGCGCAGCTTCCGCGGCTGGACTGAGGACGAATGGCTGCACGCCGAGGAGCGGTTGAGGTCGCGCGGTCTGATCGATGCCACCGGTGCGCTCACCGCCGAAGGGCAGACGGTCCGCACCGCGATCGAGGAAATCACTGATGGGCTTGCGGCGGTTCCCTGGACGGCCATGAACGAGTCGCAGCGCGAGCGACTCCTGGCAGTGCTCAGGGAGCTCGTCGCCAAGTTGCTGGCGCCAGGCGGCCTGGTCTATCCCAACCCGATCGGGGTCAGCCCACCCGCGCTCGCCTGAGTCGAAGCTGCAGAATGCCGGCTCGGGTTCCGTCGGCAGCATTGAGGTGAGCAACAGTGGGCGAGAGCTGTGACGTCGTTATCGTCGGTGCCGGTCAGGCAGGCCTTTCGCTCAGCTATGAGCTCTCCCGCTCAAACCGAGAACACATCATTCTCGAGCGCGGGAAGGTCGGCCAGCGCTGGCGCAATCGATGGGACAGCTTCTGTCTGGTACTTCCCAACTGGACCGTTCAGCTGGCTGGGCAACCGTACGCCGGGCCGGAGCCCGACGGCTTCATGGCCGCGACGAGTTCGTCGACAATCTCTGTGGCTACGCCGACTCCTTCAACGCCCCGGTGCGCGAGGGCGTCGACGTGCAATCGCTGGAGCAGGGGAGCGATGGCCACTTCCTGCTGCGGACCACGACCGGCGACATCAGTGCCCGCGGCGTCGTCGTCGCCTCTGGTGGATTTCAGAAGTCACACCGTCCGGCGGGCGTCGAGCAACTGCCCGATTCCCTGATGGTCATCGATTCTCCGCAGTACTCCAACCCCGGCATGCTGCCGCCCGGCACGGTCCTGGTGGTCGGTAGCGGACAGACGGGATGTCAGATCGCAGAAGAGCTCTCCCAGGCGGGTCGCGACGTCGTCCTCGCCTGCGGCCGCGCGCCGTGGTGGCCGCGTCGCATCGGTGACCGAGACACGATCGCGTGGCTGGTGGGGACGCCCTTCATGAACATGACGCTTGCGGAGTTGCCCAGCCCGAGAGCCAGGTTCGGTGCCAACCCGCAGGCCAGCGGACGTGACGGCGGCCACGACCTCCATTACCGCACCCTCCAGGCGATGGGCGTCACGCTCATCGGCCACCTGCTTGGATCCGAAGATGGCGGGGTCCACTTCGCCTCCGATCTGTCCGAGTCGGTCGCCTTCGGAGACGCGCGCTACGCCGACCTTTGCGAGCTGG
>CATPBU010000038.1 GCA_955652455.1 Candidatus Dormiibacterota bacterium | reverse complement strand
TCACCCCGGAGATCGCATCCGCGGTGGCGTTGATGCTGACAACGTTGTCAGCGGTCACCTGCTGGACGAAGACGTTGTACGCGATGGTCACGGACTTCGGCTGGCCCGATCCCCGCAACACGCTGGAGATGATGTAGTTCAGCACCAGCAGGCCGACCAGCGTCAGCCAGAAGCGGCGCGAGCGCATCGAGTTCAGGCCCGGCTGAACCGGCTGCCGCAGAGGGACAGGCGCCCATGGCCGACCCGGAGGAGACGGTGTTCCGCCGCGGGGATCGGTCGCCATCGACCAAAGAGTAGCCGGTCGCCTGTGGGCGTCTTCGCCCGGCGGCCTCAGGCGCGGCGGTACGCGCGCACCGCCAGCGGCGCGAACACGAATAGGATCCCGGCCAGCCATAGCAGCGCCTCCCACAGCCCGGGGAAAAGGGGGAGCTGCGGACCGCCGAGAGCCAACGAACGCATTGCGTTGATGACCAGCGTCACCGGCTGGTTGTTGGCAAACGCCTGCATCCAGCCGGGCATCGTCGCGATCGGGACGAACGCGGAGCTGACGAACGTGAGCGGAAACAGCCAGATCAAGCCGAAGGCCTGCACAGCCTCCTCGTCCTTGATGGCCAGGCCGATGAACGCCGAGACGCAACAGATGGTGACCCCGAAGAGCTCGGCGAGCAGGATCATGGCGATCGCGCCCGCCACTCCATTCTGGAACCGGAATCCGACCGCATACCCGACGGCCACGATGACCAGGATGGTGACCAGCATGCGGATGCCGTCGGCGATCAGCCTGCCGGCGAGGACCGCGGAGCGCGCCATCGGCAGCGAGCGCAAGCGGTCGATCACACCCTGCTTGGACTCTTGCGCCAGTGCGATCGCGGTCGCGAAGGTGGCGAAGGCCGCGGTCTGGCCAATGATCCCCGGCATCAGGAAGTTGACGTAGCCACCCTGGTTGGACACCTGGATGGCGCCGCCGAACACGTAGCGGAAGAGGAGCACGAAGATCACCGGTTGGACGACGGTGAAGACGATGTACGCGGGCACCCGCAGCCAGACCAGCAGGTTGCGTCTGGTCATCACCAGCGAATCGCTCACCGCCCAGCGGGCCAGCTGGGTGACGCTGGGGGCCGATTGCTTAGCAGTGGTTGCGGTCATCTCGTCAGTCCCCCGACTTGGGCGCGCCGGGTTTGCGACCGCGTCCTCGAACGGTGCCATCCTCGCTCTCCGCTGCGTGGCCGGTGACGGCGAGGAACACGTCGTCGAGCGACGGGCGGTGTAGGGCCAGCCCGTCGGTTTCGACGTGCGCCGCGTCGAGGCGGCGCACCGCTTCGACGAGCGCCTGTGACCCACGGCTGCCGACCTGCAGCGCGATCCGGCGCGACTCGTGATTCACCCTCGGCTCGCTGTCGGTCAGTGCTGACACCGCTGCGACGGCTGCGTCGACGAGGGCTCTGTCGACGACGGTGAACTCGAGCACATCGCCGCCCACCCGGTCCTTGAGCTGGTCGGAGGTGCCTTGCGCGATCACCCGGCCGCGTTCGATGACGATGATGTTGTCGGCCAGCTCATCGGCCTCGTCGAGATACTGCGTGGTGAGCAGGATCGTCTTCCCCTGGGCGGCGAGCCGCCGAATCACGTCCCACATCCCGAGCCGTCCGTACGGGTCCAACCCAGTGGTCGGCTCGTCGAGAAAGAGCACCGCGGGGTCGCCCATCAGGCTGGCGGCCAGGTCGAGCCTGCGCTTCATACCTCCCGAGTACGTCTTCGCCGGGCGGTCGGCGGCATCGACGAGCTCGAACCGCTCCAGCAGCTCCGCGGTGCGGCCCGACACGTCCTTCCGATCAAGGTGGTGGAGACGACCCATGATGTCCAGGTTCTCCCTGCCGGTGAGCTCCACCTGGATCGCGGTTGCCTGGCCGGCCAGCGCGATCACGCGGCGGACCGCGGCCGCATCTCGCACGACGTCATGGCCCTCGATGAAGGCACTTCCGGAATCCGGAGGTAGGAGTGTGGTCAGGATGCGCACCGCCGTGGTTTTGCCGGCGCCGTTGGGGCCGAGGACCCCAAGGACCGACCCGCGCGGCACCGCAAAGTCGATACCGCGCAGCGCTTCGACCTTGCCGAACGACTTGTGCAGTCCCTCGACGCGGATTGCGGACACGCCGTCGGAGGTCATGGCACTCATCGACGCACCATTGTGCCAGCGAGCGGTGCTGGTGCCGTCGTGCCGGATGGTATCCATCAAGGCCCTTGCGGTCGTGTTCGGACGCTGTCGTGGGTATGACCAGGCGCGCAGCCAAAAGTCATCGGTCATCGGGAAATGCCTCCACTGCCCCGATCCGTAGACGGGCCAGCCCCAGACTCGACTGCCGTTCCCAGCGAGCGGCGACTGTCCGCCGCCCGCCTCGGGCTGACCCGGGAGTCCTTCTAAGCCGTCCCGACCGCCACCTTGGGCAGCTCTGCCAAGGCCGAGTCGAGCCGCGCCTGCGGGAGCTCGACGTCCTTGAGCGTCCCCGCGAAGTAGGCGTCGTAGGCGCCCATGTCGAAGTGACCGTGGCCCGACAGGTTGAAGAGGATCACGCGCGAGTCTCCGGCCTCGCGTGCAGCCGCGGCCTCTTCGGCAACGGCGCGGAGCGCGTGGGATGGCTCGGGTGCGGGCAGGATGCCCTCGCTGCGAGCAAACCGCACGGCTTCGGCGAAGCACTCGTTCTGCTTGTACGCGCGCGCTTCAATGTGGCCGTGCTTGACGAGCAGGCACAGCGAGGGCGCGTCACCATGGTAGCGCAGGCCGCCGGCATGAATCGTGTCGGGGATGAAGTTGTGGCCGAGCGTGTACATGGGCACTACCGGTCCCATGCCCGCGGTGTCGCCGAAGTCGTAGGCGTAGATTCCCCGCGTCAGGGTGGGACAGGCTGCCGGCTCCGCGGCGATGAAACGAGTCTTGGTGGTGCCCGCCAGCCGGTCAGCGAGGAACGGGTAGGCGAGGCCGGCGAAGTTGGAACCGCCGCCGACACACCCGATGACGACATCGGGATACGCATCGGCCATCTCAATCTGCCGCTTGGCCTCGAGCCCGACGACGGTCTGGTGCAGAAGAACGTGGTTGACGACGGATCCGAGCGAGTAATGGCTGTCATCTCGGGTCGCGGCGTCTTCGACGGCTTCGGAGATGGCGATTCCCAAGCTCCCCGGCGACTCCGGCGCCTCGGCGAGGACACTGCGGCCGAACTCAGTTCGGTCCGTCGGCGAGGGCAGGACGGTGGCTCCCCAGGTCTCCATCAGGGCTCGCCGGTACGGCTTCTGCTGGAACGAGACCTTGACCATGTAGACCATCACCTCGAGGCCGAACAGGCCGCCGGCGAACGCCAGGGCCGATCCCCACTGGCCTGCGCCGGTCTCGGTGGTCAGCCTTTTGATCCCCTCCTCGGCGTTGTAGTAGGCCTGAGGAACCGCCGTGTTGGGCTTGTGCGAGCCCGCCGGTGACACCCCCTCGTACTTGAAGAAGATGCGAGCGGGGGTATCGAGCGCCTTTTCGAGTCGCTTGGCGCGGTACAGCGGCGTCGGCCTCCACATCTTGTAGATGTCGCGGACTCGGTCGGGGATCTCGACCCAGCGCTCCGTTGACACCTCCTGGCCGATGATCGCCATCGGGAAGATCGGGGTGAGATCCGGGGGCGTCAGGGGCTCGAGCGTCCGCGGGCTCAGGAAGGCGCCGAGCGGTTCCGGAAGGTCGGCGAGGATGTTGTACCAACGCTCTGGAAGTTCGTCTTCGGTCAGCATGAACTTCGTGGGCATCGCGTTGTCCTCCGTGTCACCGATCTCGCTGGTGCGGCGGAGCATACGCGCGGTCGCCGCGCGACGTGAGGCGTCCGCTAGCCGCGATCGCGTCGATGCACCCCCAGCGGGACTGACCTGCTCGCCGCCGCCCGTCCACCAGTGAGACACCCGGCGCCGTTGGTGCATGCTGGACAGGTGCCGTATCACGTTTCCGCCGACGAGTTCGAGCGCATCGCCGATGATGCGCTCGACGGCATCCCGGTACCGCTGCGGGCTCGCATGGACGCGGACAACCTGATCATCACCGTCCAGCCGGCCGCGACCGCCTACGACCGCGACAACGACATCGACGAGAACGTCCTCGGCTTCTATGAAGGCGGTGAGGACTCGGTGTTCAGCGCGTACTCATACCCGAAACGGATCGTCCTGCTGCAGGGCCACATCGAGCGTTGGTGCGGCTCGTACGCGGAGCTCGTCGACCAGGTGCACGATACCGTGCTCCACGAGGTGGCGCACTACTTCGGCATGGACCACGACGACATCGGCCAGACCCGGCTGCGCCACTGACGCAGACCGCGCGCTGCAGGATTGCTGATTCGGCCGATCGGCGCTACAGTGCCGCCCGACAGCCGGAGCCGTTGCTGGTGGGGGCGCGATGAACCAGGTAAACGCAGTTGCCGCGGGTGCCGGAGAACCGGCGCGCCTTCGTCGCGAAGCCGTCGGCCTTCGCGAGGTGCTCTTCCAGAGCATCACGGCCATGGCGCCGGGCGCTGCCATCGCGGCGTCGATCCCCGCCGGCGCAGCGTACGCCGGCGGTTCGCTTCCTCTGGCCGTCGTGCTCGCGCTGATCGCGTGCCTCTTCACCGCCATCGCCATCGGCGAGCTGGCCCGGCACATCCCCGCCGCGGGCAGCGTGGCCACGTATACCGCCCAGGGGCTTCATCCCGGGGTCGGCTTCCTCGTCGGATGGGGATACCTGTTTATCGAGCTCCTGGTGCCCCCGCTGCTGTTCCTGCAGCTGGGGTTCACCGTCGCCGCCACCCTGAACTCGCAGTGGCCGTCCATCTCACCGGACCTCTGGTGGCCGTGGGTGATCCTCGGTTCGCTCATCGTGCTCTTCGCCGGCTACCGGGGAATCAGGTTCTCGGCGAGGTTGGGCACCGTGCTCGGGACCTTCGAGATAGTGGTCTTCGTCGTCCTGGCGTTTCTCTTCGTCATCAACGCGGGCTCGTCCAACGACCTCAGCGTGTTCGGTACGTCGCACACTCCCGATGCGTACAAGGGAATCACCGGCATCATCGCCGGGTCGATCTACACCGTGCTCGCCTTCGCGGGCTTCGAGGCGGCCGCGCCGCTTGCTGAAGAGACGGTGAACCCCAAGCGCAACATCCGCATCGCGGTGGTGGGCGCCACGATCGGCATCGGCCTCATCTACATCTTCACCACCTACGCGGTCGATATCGCATTCGGTCCCGACAAGTTCACCAACTTCGCGACCAACGCCGGACCGGCCTCGTGGCAGGGCCTGGCCAAGGCCTCATACGGGATCTTCTGGGTCTTCGTCTTCTTCGCCGTCGTCAACTCGACCATCGCCAACGCCAACGCCGGCTCCAACGTCTCCACCCGGATGGCGTTTGCGCTCGGGCGCATCCGCCTGCTGCCTCACTTCCTCGCCACTCTCCATCCTCGCTACCGTTCGCCATACGTGGCCGTCCTCATCCAGTGGGTTGTCGGCCTCGCAGCGCCTCTCATTCTCGGGTTTGTCTACGGGCCGACCACCGCCTTCGTCTTCGATGCGACGATCATCGTTCTCATCATCGTGGGGGTGTACATCCTCTGCGATCTCGCCTGCATTGGGTACTACCTCCGCCATAGGCGTGAGGACTTCAACGCGTTGCTCCACGTGGTGGTGCCGATCCTCGGCGTCGTCGCGTTCGTCCCCGCGTTCTTCGCCGCTGCCGGTGTCCAGGTGTTCAGCTTCATCGCGCCGCTGACGTACCCCGCCTCAATCTCCGGCATCGTTGTGGGCGTGTGGCTTGTGATCGGGGTGATCGTGCTCGCGTACTCGGCGACCCGACACCCCGCCCGGCTCGCCGAGATGTCGCTGGTGCACCTCGACGCCGACCCCGCCGATGCCGAAGTGTCCGTGTTCGCGTGACCGATCCGCGGGTCATCACGTTCGCGCCTGAGGCGAACCAGTTCGCCTGGACCTTCGGCGGCGCGGCGCCGGTGATGCGGGTGCAGCCCGGCGCCGTTCTCGAGCTGTGGACCGAGGACTGCTTCGCCGGCCGGGTCCGAGCCCGCACCGACTTCGTGTCAGTGGTGTGTGAGTTCCCCTTCCTCAATCCGCAGACGGGTCCGTTCTACATCGAGGACGCGCAGCCGGGTGACACTCTGGCGGTCCATTTCATCTCGATCGAGCCCAGCCGTGACTGGGCGGCGTCGACGACGGTGCCGCTGTTCGGTGCGCTCACCAGCACCCACCTCACCGCCACCCTGCAGGAGCCTCTGCCCGAGATCGTCTGGATGTGGCAGCTCGACCGCGCCGCCCGGCTGTGTCACTTCGAGGCCGGCGAGAGTGACTTCACCGTCGACCTGCCGATGATGCCCATGCACGGAACCGTGGGAGTCGCTCCCGCCAACCTCGAGGTCAGGTCTGCGCTCGTTCCCGACGCCTATGGCGGCAACATGGATACCCCGGAGATGCAAGCCGGGATCACCTGCTTTCTTGGGGTCAATGTCGAGGGAGCGCTCTTCTCGATCGGCGATGGCCACGCTCGGCAGGGCGAGGGCGAGACCTGCGGCGTCGCCATCGAATGCGCCATGGACACGGTCGTTGCCATCGACCTGGTCAAGGGTCGCCCGACGCCGTGGCCGCGACTGGAGTCCGACACGCACATCATGTCGACCGGGTCCGCGCGTCCCCTCGAGGATGCGTTCCGCATCGCTCAGACCGACCTCATCAACTGGCTGGTGTCCGACTACGGTCTCGCTGTCATGGATGCCTACCAGCTGGTCAGCCAGGCGGTCGAGTCACCACTTGCCAACGTCTGCGACATCAATTACACGTCGCTGGCCAAGATCCGCAAGGAATGGCTGCCGCCGCGCCGTGGACCACTCGCCGACGTGCACCAGCAACTCCGCGAGGTCGGCAGGGACTACCTGGCCGGGAGGTGATCTGTCCCGTCGCTGAGCACCTCATCGAGGGTTGCCACAGCGGACGCAAGCTGCTCTTCGCTGACGACCAGCGGTGGCTGGATGCGCAGCACATTGCCGAAGAACCCGCCGATGCCGATGATGAGACCGCGCTCGCGGCAGGCGGTCCGCACCCGAATGGCGAGCTCCGCTGCGGGGGTCATCGTCTGCTTGCTGTCGACCAACTCGACGCCAACCATCAGGCCCTTGCCGCGCACCTCGCCGACCGCAGGATGTCGAGTTGCCAACTCCTCGAGCCTGCCGATCAGCCACTCGCCGAGGCGCGCGCTCTTCTCACAGAGCCCCTCGTCCTCGATGACCTCCAGGGTTGCTAGCGCTGCTGCGCAGGCAACCGGATTGCCGCCGAACGTCGACAGGTGCTCGCCGGGCTGAAACGAGTCGGCGATCTCCGGTCGAGCGATGAAGCCGCCGAGTGGGAATCCGCTGGCGATCCCCTTGGCCATGGTCATGATGTCCGGCTCCACGCCGTAGTGCTCAATCCCGAACATCCTCCCGGTGCGACCGAATCCCGTCTGCACCTCGTCGATGATCAGCAGGATGCCGTGGCGGTCGAGGATTTCCTTGGCCCGTTGAAAGTACTCCGGGTGCGGGACCACGATGCCCGCCTCCCCGAGAACCGGCTCGGCAATGAAGGCTGCCACGTTCCCCGACGTCTGGTAGTTGATGACGTCCTCGATGGCATCAGCGCAGCGCAGGCTGCACCGTCCGTCGCAGATGCGGCAGCGCGTGGGGTGCGGAGCCGGCGCAAAGGCGACACCGCCGAGGTACGGGCCGCCGTGCTGCTTGCGCTTGCGGTTGCCTGTGACGGCCAGCGTGGCGTTGGTGCGACCGTGGAAACCCGTCTCCAGGGCGATGAACTCGCTTCGCCCGGTGAAGGCGCGCGCCAGGCGCAGCGCTCCCTCGACCGCCTCGGCACCGCTGTTGGAGAAGAACGTCTTCTCCAGCCGGCCCGGCGTCAGCTCGGCCAGGCGCGCCGCCAATTCACCGACCACCGGGACCTGGTAGAGGTACGTGCCGCAGTGGATGAACCGCTCCATCTG
>CATPBU010000037.1 GCA_955652455.1 Candidatus Dormiibacterota bacterium | reverse complement strand
TCGCTACAGTGACCGGCCTGGCAGTTGCCATGCCGGACCCCCACATATGGTGGAGGCTGGTCAACCGAACCCCAGATCTGGTACTCTCCCGCGCAAGATGCGCTTGGGGGTCGTCAATCTCAAAGGCGGAACAGGAAAGACCGTCACGGCGATCCATTTGGCAGCAGCCCTTGCCGGGCACGGCCGCACGTTCCTGGTTGACGCCGACCCTCAGGGGTCGGCGCTCTCGTGGTCCGAGGAGGCGGGCGAGCTTCCGTTCGCGGTGGTCGGCCTGCCTGTCCGCGACATCCATCGGCGGCTCCGACAGTTGCTGCGTGGCGTCGTCCATGCGGTGATCGACACACCACCCGGTGACCGGGCCATCGTTCGTAGCGCCATCGCCGCAGTCGACGTGGTCATCGTTCCGATCTCGCCGAGTGTCATGGATCTCGACCGGCTGCGTCCAACACTCGACCTCATCGCCGAAGTCGAGGCGGTGAAGCCGTTGCGCGTCCGGGTGCTGCTGACCAGGGTGCGAACCGCCACCAAGAGTGGCCGGCTCGCGCGTCAGGTCCTCGAGGATGTGGGCGTCTCGCTGCTCAATGCGCAGATTCCGCTCCGCGAGGGTCTGAACAGCAGCTTCGGCACAATCCCATCGGACGCCTCATACGGCGTCGTCCTCGAGGAGTTGATGACGGGAAAACTCGCTGCATGAGCGAGAGACCGCGCACCAACGATCTCCGCGAACGGATGCAGCGGGTTGCGATCAAGCCCGCGGCAGCGAGGCCTCCGCGTACGCGTCCGGTGAGAGCTGAGGTGCACGGTCGCCGTCGCGTTGCTGCTCGAGCGAGTGTGGAGGCGAAGCCGGCACCATCCTCGCGGATTCAGACGCTGCTCGCGTGGGGCCGTTGGGAGCTGGCGGTGGTTCCCAGAGAACGCTGGCGATGGCTGGTGGCCATCACGACACCACCAGCACGGGGCAGGTAGCCAGCCGAACCAGGCGTCGCGACACGTTGCCGAACAGCAGCGCCGTCAACGGGTTGCGCCGACTCTTCCTGGTGACGATGAGGTCGGCGTTGCAGTTGCTGGCGAGGTCAGCGATGGCGCGCGCCAACTCTGCGGACGATGCTCTGATCTGCACGTCTGCCCGCACGCCCGCCCCACGCAAGGCGTCGACCTGATCGCGCACGCTGGCCTCGAGTACCTCTTCGCCGGCGTGCAGTGGGTGCGCGCCCGAGTGCCCGCGGACGAGCTCATTGATGTGCGCTACGACGATCCGCGCACCGGTCGCTCTTGCCAGGGCTCGGGCTGACGCGAGCTGCGCCTCCGCTGCCGTCGAGCCGTCCGACGGGACCACGATTGTCGAGAGCACCCAGTTCATGGCATACCTCACCATCTATTACGTTTTGTTGGTAACTACGATACACGCCGCATCGTAACCTGTCAAATCGCTTTGACGGTGATGTGGCCGGTCACTGGCTGGGGCGGCGACGGCAGGTGACATCAGTTCGCCGCACTCAGGTGTTGACATGACATCATCGTGACGCTATAGTGGCGTCATGGACCTAACACCGTATGTTGACAAACTTCGCCGCGAGCTCGCGGTCGCCGCCGAAGCCGGCAGTGACGACGCCCGCGTTCTTGCCGATCGTCTCACCGCACCCCTCGAGTCGGCCATGCGCCTTGCCTTGCTGGAGGCGCTCTCCGCCGCCGCGGCCGAGATCACCCTCGAGCTCGCCCCCGGCTCAGTCGATGTGCGCCTTCGCGGACGTGATCCCGATTTCCTGGTGAACCGGCCCCCGACCGACCGGGCATTTGAGGACCAGCAGTTCGACGATGGCAGTTTCGAGTCCGCTCCACGAGCCGCATCGCGTCCCGCCGACGCTGACGAGGGCGGCATGTCGCGGATCTCGCTCCGTGTCCCCGAACATCTCAAACCACAGATCGAGGAGGCCGCCAGCCGCGAGCGGCTCTCCGTCAACACATGGCTCGTCCGTGCCGCGGCCGCCGCCATCGAACCCAGCAATCGCGACCGTGGCTCAGTACGTCGCAACGGTTGGGGCCGGCAGTCGTATACGGGCTGGGTGCGCTAGCGGCACCCGGCGCGCGACACGCCCAGCACCGTTCGTCCCAGTCATGGGACGCCACAAACCAATAAGGAGAGCACCGCCATGCCAACATTCGAGACCCCCGCACCGATCTCCGTCACGATCGAACTCGTCCTCGGCCACGCCCGGTCAATAGCAAGCGACCGCACCGACACCGTGGTCGATGTGCAACCGAGCGACAGGTCCCGTGAGTCCGACGTCAAGGCCGCGGAACAGACCCGCGTCGAGTACTCAAACGGCAAGCTGCTCGTCAAGGCGTCGAAGCCCCATAGCTTCTTCGGCAAGGGCGGCTCAATTGATGTCGCGATCGAGCTGCCGACCGGTTCGCAGGTGCATGGCAGCGGAGCCGCCGCGGACTTCAGCGGCGAAGGTCACCTCGGACAGTGCAGGTTCGAGACCGCTTCCGGCGACATCCGGCTCGAGCAGACCGGCACGCTGCACCTGACCACCGCCACCGGCAACATCAGCGTCGACCACGCGGTCGGCAACGCTGAGGTCACCGCCGGGTCCGGCGAGGTCCGAATCGGCGAGGTCGACGGCTCGGCAACCATCAAGAACGCCAACGGTGACACCAGGGTCGGCGAGATCACTGGCGACGTGCGATTGAACGCGGCCAACGGCAACATCGTCGTCGACCGAGCGCGCGCCAGTGTCGTCGCCAAGACTGCCAACGGCAGCGTCCGCGTCGGCGAGGTTGCCAGCGGCTCGGTGGTGGTGGAGACCGCGTTCGGTGAGCTCGAGGTCGGCATCCGCGAAGGCACGGCAGCGTGGCTCGACGCGCGCTCCAGGTCCGGCAGCGTGCACAACTCCCTAGAGGCATCCGACGGTCCTGAGCAATCAGATTCGACCGTCAAGGTACGGGCTCGCACTTCGTTCGGCGACATCGTGATCCGCCGTGCCGGACCGAGAACGAGTCAGCATGAATAGCAGCGCATCGCCGCTGGCAATCGCGGCAACCGGGTTGCGCAAGTCGTTCGGCGACCACGTCGTGCTCGACTCGGTGCGTACCGCTTGCGTGGTCAACGAGCCCGCTCCTCAGCGATCTGTGACGCCTGCGCCGCGGACCAGCATGCGAATCCAGATCCGTGCCAGCCAGCGCTCAAACCGGTGGTCCGACCAGCCGCGTTCGATGACCAGGCGATGCCACAGCATGCCGTCGGTAAGAGCCCACAGGACGTCGCGACACTCCTCCTCGGACACACCGAGCTGACCCGTGGCGGTGGCGGCTTTGGCCATGTACGCCATGCCGACCAGGCGCTGCCGCCCGATCTCCGCAAGCATTGCCGCGGCAGCAGGCTCGGCCGTAGCGGCACCCTGTAAGGCGAGAACGAAGGGCACGATGCGGTGTGCGGTCGTCGTGAAAAACGCGGCCTGACGAGTCAGCCGGCGGCCCAGATCTGGCTCGGCAACGATTGCCTGCACCTCCGGACGCTCGTGGAAGAGAACTGCCTGTTCGTCTCCCCCGATCGTGATGTCCCAGACGCGGTGGAGCAGCCTCGCCTTGCTGCCAACGGTGTTGTAGACCGTTTCCACTGAGACACCGGCGGCGCGGGCGACGTTGACCATGGTGGTCCGCCCGTAGCCCTGGACAACGAAAAGGTCGCGAGCTGCCTCTAGGACCGCTGCTTGGGTGGCTCGAGCCTGCTCGCGCCGGTGCGGCGAGTCGTATTTCCGTGCCTGCTTGACGTTTCTTCCCATCTTCGCTACAGTCTACCTGTAGTCAATACCGTGGCCATGCAGCCAACGACGGTACCACGGCTGACCAGACTCAGGCGGAGTGGTGAGGAGCTCAGATGCACGTCCTTCGAATCGAACACCCGGTGCACGATTACACCTTCTGGAAGAACGCCTTCGACCGTCAGCCGATCAATCGACAGGGCGGCGGAGTTCGCCATCACCGGATCATGCGGCCTGTGGATGATCAGGCCCTGGTGATGATCGACCTGGATTTCGACACCTCGAGCGAGGCCGAGTCGTTTCACGCCCAGTTGCGAGAACTGTGGAGCCGGGTCGTCGGCAACCTCATCGAGAACCCCCAGGCGCGCATCGTCGAGCTGGTGGAGAGCGGGGAGTACTGAGCCAGGTCGGTCGGCCCTCGCGGCTAAGTCTGCCCTTGGACGTCTCATGCAGGCGGGTTCGATGGGCGGCGCAGAATGGGAGACGTGAAGGTCGACCACCTTGCGTTTGGCTCCATCCGGGTGAACGGCGTCACCTACGCCCACGACGTCGTCATCAGCCGCGGCAAGGTGCGTGAGCGCAAGAAGGGGCCATCGAAAGGCCTGCGTGAGAAGTACGGCCACACTCCTCTCTCAGCGAGTGAGCGGATCCCGTGGAAGTGCGGTCGGTTGGTGATCGGAACCGGAGCATACGGGTCGCTTCCAGTCGCGGATGATGTCGTGAAGGAGGCGAGACGCCGGCACGTCGAGTTGCTGGCGCTGC
>CATPBU010000036.1 GCA_955652455.1 Candidatus Dormiibacterota bacterium | reverse complement strand
GTCCACGAGCTCCTTCAGCGCTTCGACCTCGTGGACGCCGCCAAGCGCGCGCTCAAGACCTACTCGGGTGGGATGCGCCGCCGGCTCGATCTGGCCGCCGCGCTGGTGGCCCGCCCGCCTGTCCTTTTCCTCGACGAGCCGACCACCGGCCTTGACCCGCGCAGCCGGGTGGACCTCTGGGAGACGGTGGAGCAACTCGTCGCCAACGGCACCACTGTTCTGCTCACAACCCAACATCTCGATGAGGCGGATCGCCTCGCCGACCTGATCGTGGTCATCGATCACGGCAAGGTCATCGCCGAGGGAACGCCCGACCAGCTCAAGGACCGCACGGCCGGCGAGCGGCTCGAGGTGCGGCTGGTGGATGCCGGCGCGGGAGCCGCTGCGGCGCGGGCTCTGGCTTCGATGTCTGATCAGCCCGCAGTGATCGAGCAGAACACCATCAGCCTGACCGTCCGCACCCGCGCGGGGGCGATCGTCGACGCGGTGCGCCGTCTCGACCAGGGCCACATCGCTGTCGACGACCTGGCACTCCGCCGGCCCACCCTCGACGATGTGTTCCTCTCGCTGACCGGGCACCTCGCCGAGATCGACACGCCCACCGAGGCGGCGGCGCCGTGAACCGGGTGATCTCCGACACGCTGGTGATCGCGGAGCGCAACCTGGTCCGACTGCGACGCGCACCTGACCTGTTGCTGGCCTTCACCGTGCAGCCGGTGATGTTCGTCCTGCTCTTCGTGTACGTGTTCGGCGGCGCCATCAGCACCCCCGGATACAACTACGCGACCTTCCTGATCCCCGGGATCGTTGTGCAGAACATCGCGTTCGGCGGGTTCGTCACGGCGGTGGGGATCAACGAAGACCTGCGCAAGGGGCTCATCGACCGCTTCCGGTCGCTGCCGATGGCGCGCTCGGCGGTGCTTGCGGGCCGCACCCTCGCGGACGTCGCCACCAACCTCCTCTCGATCGTGGTGTTGCTCGCCACCGGCCTGATCATCGGCTTCTCCTTCAAGACGGGCGCGGACCAGATCCTCACCGGGATCGGCCTGCTGCTCCTCTTCGGGTACGCGTTCTCGTGGGTCTTTGCACTGTTGGGGATGCTCGTCTCTTCACCGGAGGCGGCAAACTCTCTAGGGTTCATCGCCGTCTTCCCGCTGACGTTCATCTCGTCGGCATTCGTCCCGGTGCAGTCGATGCCGGCGGCGCTGCGCGCGTTCGCGAATGTCAATCCATTCACAGTGACCGTCGACGCCATCCGCTCGCTGTGGCTCGGTGCGCCGGCCCGTAACAGCGTCTGGGGCGCGTTCGCCTGGGCGGTGGTGATCCTTCTCGTCTTCGCGCCCCTGGCGGTGCGCAGGTACCGGCACCTCGCTGGGCAGTGATCAGGCAGTCGCGGGGCGAATCTGGAATCGCCGCAGTCAGGCTGGTGGTACGTCGACGTCAACCACCACCGGTGCGTGATCCGACGGGAGCTTGCCCTTGCGAGCGTCGCGGTCGATGTAGGCATCCTTGATGTGCCCCGCCAGGCCGTTGCCGAGGAGCACGAGGTCGATTCGCATGCCCATCCCCTTATGGAAGTTGCCGGCGCGGTAGTCCCAGTACGTGAACGGAGCGCCCTTGATCGCCCGCGGCCTGACATCGTGCAGTCCGAGGTCGAGCAGCGCTGAGAGCGCGGCGCGTTCGGGTGGGCTTGTGTGAGTCGACTCGACAAACGCGGCCGGGTCCCACACGTCATCGTCACCGGGCGCGATGTTGAAATCGCCGCAGACCGCCAGCGGAGCTCCGCTCGCCAGGTCGGTCCCGAGAGCCGGGCGCAGGGCCGCCAGCCACCCGAGCTTGTAGGCCAGATGCGGGCTGTTCAGGGCGCGTCCGTTGGGAACGTACAGCGACCACACCCCCACCCCCGCGCAATTGGCGGCGACGGCACGAGCCTCCACCTCGGGAAAACCGGGCTCGCCGGCGAAGCCGCGGCTGACATCCGCCAACCCGATGCATGACACGAGCGCCACGCCATTCCACTGACCGGCGCCATGGGTGGCAACCTCGTAGCCCAACGCCGCGAACTCATCGCGGGGAAATGCCGCGTCACTGATCTTGGTTTCCTGCAGGCAGAGCACGTCCGGCCGCACCGTCCCCAGCCAGTCGATGACGCGCGGCATGCGGGCCGCAAGAGAGTTCACGTTCCAGGTGGCGATCCTCATGCCCCGAGAATGGCTGGCTCGGGTTGCCGCCGTCAAACGCGAACCGGCGACTCGACAGCGCGACGCGCCGCCGCGAGAGTCGCCCGGTGGCAGAGCCTCCACCACCGCACACGTCAGCGTCTCCCGACCCGCTGCCGGACGCGGCACCCGCCGTCGGTGCGCCCGCCGCGCGTCGCTCCACGCTCGGCCAGGCGATCTCGTCAGTTGCCCTCGACGTGTCGCCGTTGCGCGACTACCGCGACTTCAGGCTCCTATTCGTCGGGCAGGGCGTGTCGTTCGCGGGGACTATGATCACCTACGTCGCGGTCCCCTACCAGGCGTATGTGCTGAGCCGCTCATCGCTGGTCGTCGGCTTGGTGAGTCTCACTGAGCTGCTGCCCATCCTGGTCATGGCGTTCGTCGGCGGTGCGCTGGCCGACGCCATCGACCGCCGACGGATGGTGCGCATCACCGAGTTGAGCCTCTGCGCGGTCACCGGCGCCCTCGCCCTCA
The DNA here is from genome assembly GCA_955652455.1 of Candidatus Dormiibacterota bacterium. The sequence goes on along the minus strand of CATPBU010000036.1, from coordinate 388 downwards.
ACGCAGCGCTCCCGCATCCGCAACTCTGGGTGCTGTTCGTCAGCGTGGGCATCGCGGCCGGCCTCGACGCGTTGCAGCGTCCGTCTCTGGATGCGATGGTTCCGCGGCTGGTCGCACGCGACAGACTCTCGGCGGCGGCGGCGCTCGAGTCACTGCGCGGCAACCTCGGCCAGGTCCTCGGTCCCCCGGTGGCGGGGGTGCTCATCGAAGCCGTCCGCGTTCAATTTTCGTTCAATGTCGCGCTTGTACCTGCGCAGCAGGGTTGCCAGCGCAATGTCTCGCTGTCCCGGCGTCAGACCTTTGCGTGCTTCAATCCTGTCTAGCTCGCGGCGGAGTTCTGCGATGCTGGTGCCGCCTTGCCATATCTGGCCTTCGGTGGACCGGGCGG
>CATPBU010000035.1 GCA_955652455.1 Candidatus Dormiibacterota bacterium | reverse complement strand
CTGATCCTTCGCGTCGACCGCACCGACCTGAGCAAGAATATCGTCCGTGGCTTCCTCGCCTACGAGCGCATGCTCGAGGACCACCACGAGTTGCACGGCACCGTTCAGTTCTGGGCCTACCTGCAGCCCAGCCGCCAGGACATCGACGACTACCGTGCCTACCTCGGCAGCGTGCTCAGCGTCGCGGCGCGGATCAACCGCAAGTTCAGCCGGGGTGGCTGGACGCCGATTCGCGTCGAGGTCGACGACGTGATGGCCCGGGCTCTGGCCGGCTACCGGCAGTTCGACGTCCTCCTCGTCAACCCCATCTACGACGGCATGAACCTGGTGGCCAAGGAGGGCGTGCTCTGCAACCGCCGCGACGGCGTGCTCGTGCTCAGCGAGAACGCGGGTTCGCACGAGGAGCTCGGCGACTTCGCGCTTACCGTCAATCCCTTCGACGTCGACGAGACCGCCGAGGCACTCTATCTCGGGTTGATGATGGACGCGCCCCAGCGGCAGGCGCGCGCGGACAAGATCAGGGAGACGGTCCGCGCTGCCGACATCAACCGCTGGGTCGCCCTCCAGCTCCAGGACCTGCGGGAGCTGTTGGGAGCTAGTGCCCCAGCGTCGTGACGCCGACCATGAAGAGCCAGCTGAGCAGAGCAGCGACGGCCACCCAGACTGCGGTGAGGCCCCGGTCGCCGAGACGGCGGCGCTGGCTGCGCCGGCGGAGGTAGCGTTCCCGAACTCGGAGCGAATCATCTCCGGATGGGACGGCGGTCAGGTCGCGCGGCTTGCGAAGCGTGCTGGTCTGAGGCATGGTGTGGACGGTGGTACGCAGCCTCGGATGGTTTGGTTACGGCAGCGTTGTGGGGTTGCCGCTGTCGGTGGTGCCCGGCGGCGGGTACGATCGCCCCTCCGATGCCGCCGGATCCTGACCACAGCCAGCCAGCAACCGAGGGAACGCTGAACGTCGCCCCGTCGGCCGCACCGGTGAGCCGGGTCGCCCTCGACAAACCGATCTACACGATCAGCGTGGCGGCCGAGATCCTGGCCACCCACCCGCGGACGCTGATGATGTACGAGCACCTCCAGCTGGTCGTCCCTCAGCGGACCGCCACCAACCGGCGCCGCTACTCCCAGCGCGACGTGCTCACCCTCCAGGCGATCCAGCGGCTGACCCGCCGGCACGGGCTCAACCTCAATGGGGCGCGCTACGTGATCCAGCTGCTCCGGCTGCTTGGTGAGCACGACATCCCGAGGCCCGGTCATCTCGACGACATCGACGTCGCCCACGTGCGCCTCTGAAGAGAAACCCTACCGCCGCTATAAGGAAATAGTGGCGGTACGATGGGGTGTTACCCCCCGGCTATACTCGGGAGAACCGGCTGCGCAGCCGGCCTGTCCAGGAGGTGGATCCCCCCAGTGAGCGCTGACGACGACCAGGTTATCGATGTACTCCTGATCGAGGACGACCGGGAGACCCTCGAGATGTACAAGCTCAAGCTCGAGAAGGATGGCTACCGCGTCCACGTCGCCATGGACGGCGAGGAGGGGGTGCGCCGCGCCACCGAGCTCACTCCCGACATCGTCTTCCTCGACATCAGGCTGCCCAAGAAGGACGGCTTCACCGTGCTCGAGGAGTTGCGCGGACAGGAGTCGACCGCCGACATCCCGGTGATCATTCTCAGCAACTACGGCGAGAAAGAGCTGGTCGACCGCGGTCAAAAGCTCGGCGCCATGGAGTTCCTCGTCAAGGCACAGACGTCGCCGATTGTGCTGTCCGAGGGAATCGATGAATGGCTGAAGGAGTAGGGCGGCAGCCGAGGCCAGCAGCCCCTGCCGGTCAGCCGGGACTCGACAAGCCCATCTACACGATCAGCGTCGCGTCAGAAATCCTCGAGACCCACCCGCGCACGCTGATGATGTACGAGAACATGGGACTGGTCGTGCCGCAGCGCACCACCACCAACCGGCGGCGCTACTCGCAGCGCGACATCTTCAAGTTGCAGACGATTCAGAATCTCACCCGCAACCACGGCGTCAACCTCACCGGTGTCCGCTATGTCCTCTCACTGATGAAGCTTCTCTACGAGCACGGCGTCCAACCGCCTGACGGGCTGCGGGACATCGACGTGTCGCAGCTCGAAGCGTGAGCACGCCAGGGGGGCCGCGCGACGAGAGCCTCGCCGCCATCGCCAAGGAGATCGCTGACGACGCGGTTCGGCTGGCCAAGGCGGAGATAGAGTTCGCCAAGATCGCGGCGATCGCCAGCCTGAAGAGGTTCGCGGTGGCCGTCGGTTTCCTGGTCGCCGCGGCGCTGCTTCTGCTGTTCGTGGCAATCTTTGCCTTGGGCGCGGTGCCGACGGCCCTGGCCGGGAACTTCTTCTCGGGCTGGGTGTGGTGGCTGCTGATGGCGGCGGTCTTCCTCCTACTCGCCGGTTTCGCCGCCTTTCTGGGATATCGGTCCCTCCGCCGCGGCTTCCGTGGCGGCAGGGAGTTGGTCGGCTCGGTCAAGGAGGACGTGTCTTGGTTCAAGCGATTGACCAGGCGGAACGCGAGCGAGAGCTGACCAAGCAGGCACTGGCCGGCGATATCGACAGGCTGGAGGCGAGGATCCGCGCGGAGTTGGACTGGAAGGCGCGGTTGCGTCGCGACGGGCTCAAGTACGCGATCGCGGGCGGCATCGTGGTCAGCGCTGCCATCGGCCTCATCGTCTTGCGCCGCGCCCTGCGGGGTGACAGATCGGAGCCGGAGCATTCGCCGACCACCCTGCAGGAGATGGCGACGGAGCTGGCGGCGATCCGCAAGCAGCTCGACCACGCCAAGATCGACGCCAACGCCGGCCCGGTCTGGCAGAAGCTGGCGTTGCGGGCGGTCTCGGCCGCGGCCGCGGCCGGCGGAACCATGGCGGCGCGCCGTTTCATGGCTCGCTCCGAACCCGCGTCAGCAGAGCCCGTCGAGCAGGTCTGATCCGTG
>CATPBU010000034.1 GCA_955652455.1 Candidatus Dormiibacterota bacterium | reverse complement strand
AGCCATGGCCTTCCGGCCGGGAGCCGCCGCAGCGCAGCGTTGCTCCCATCGCGACGGAGCCGCGCAGCTGGCGCTCGATGGCATCGCGGAGATCGCCGCGAGCCAGCGGTCCCATCGTGACCGACTCGCGAGTGGGGTCTCCGACCACCATGGCCAGCGCGCGCTCGACCAGCAGCTCCTCGAATTGGCCGGCCACGGCGTCGACGACGATGAAACGCTTCGCCGAGATGCAACTCTGCCCCGCGTTCTGGAACCGCGACTTGGCGGCGACGGTGGCGGCCGCCTCCAGATCGGCGTCCTCCAGAACGATGAACGCGTCCGATCCCCCGAGCTCGAGAACAGCCGGTTTGAGGCTTCGCCCCGCAGCGGCGGCGACGCTGCGTCCGGCGGCGGTGCTCCCCGTCAGCGTCACTGCGGTGATGCGCGGGTCCTCGATGACCGCGGCGACTCGTTGGTTGGGGATGAGCAGCACCTGGAAGACGCCGTCGGGCAGGCCCGCATCCCTGAACACCTCGCCGATGGCAAGCGCACAACTGCTGACGTTGCTGGCGTGCTTGAGGATGGCACAGTTGCCAGCGCAGAGACCGGGCGCGGCGAAACGGAACACCTGCCAGAGTGGGAAGTTCCAGGGCATGCCTGCGAACACGGTGCCGAGCGGCTCGAACGCGACGAAGCTGCGTGGACTGTCGCTTGGCGATGGCTCGTCGGCGAGGAAGCCGGCGGCGCGCTCGGAGAACCACTGACACGCGAACGCGCATTTCTCAACTTCGGCGCGTGACTCGGTGATGGTCTTGCCCATCTCCGCGGTGATCAGAGCGGCGAGCGAGTCACGCCGCTGACGGAGAACTTCGCCGGCCGTGGCCACCAGCCGGCAGCGGTCCTCGATAGGCGTCGTCCGCCAACCCTGCCGCCGTGCCAGCGCACGATCAAGTGCGGCGTCGACCTCGCTCTCGGTGTGCACCGGGTGGGTGGCGATCTCCTCCTCCGTCGCCGGGTTGACGGAGCGCATCACCTGCACTTCAACGGCCATTTCAGTGTCCTCCCAAACTCCGATGGTACGAGGCCGTCCACGACTCCGTTGTCGCCTGCCGATGCCGTAGGGTGACCGCAGTGACCACCCTGGCTCGATCCGCTGTCGTCCACCGAGTGGGCGGCCGGGTCATCGGTGCTTTCGCCATCGTGTACGTCATCTGGGGAAGCACCTATCTGTTCATCAGGCTGGCCTCCGAAACCATGCCACCCTTGTTGATGGCGGGGGTTCGCTTCCTGGTTGCTGGTGCGATCCTCCTGGCCATCGCCAGCCGCCTGCACGGTCAGAGGGATCCGATAGGCCGCCGCCAGTGGGGCGCCACCGCGATCACCGGCGCCTTGCTCCTGCTCGGTGGTAATGGCGGCGTTGCCTACGGTGAGCAGTTCGTCCCGTCCGGGACGGTGGCGCTCCTGGTCGCCACCGTGCCCCTCTTCATCGCGCTGTTCAGCGCGCTCTTTCTCGGCCAGCGGCTGCGCCGGGTAGCGATGGTCGGCATCGGCGTCGGCCTGCTGGGGACGGCGGTGCTGCTCCGCCCGGGAGGGGGCGCTGCCGACCCCGGTCACATGCTGCTGGTGCTGGCGTCGCCGTTGACATGGGCAATCGGGTCGCTGTATGCGACCCGTGGCCCGTTGCCCAAGCGCCTGCTGCTGGCGACCGCGATGGAGATGCTCTGCGGGGGCACGTTGCTTTTCATCGCCGGCCTCGTCACCGGGGAATTGGCCGACCTGCACCTCGATAGGATCAGCCTGTTGTCGGCACTGTCTCTTGCGTACCTGGTGGTGTTCGGATCGTTGGTGGCGTTCAGCGCCTACGTCTGGCTGCTCAGCAAGGTGCCCACCACGGCGGTGGCGACGTATGCGTACGTGAACCCGCTGGTCGCGGTGCTGCTCGGCTGGGCGTTCCTCGGCGAGCGCATCACCGGACAGACGCTGCTCGCGGCGGCCCTCATCATCGTCGCCGTGGTGCTGATCCTGTCCCGACCACCGGTGTCGTCGCGGCGCCCACCTGACCTGCCCGTGGATACCGTGGCTTGATCGACGCAACGCCGTCCGAGCCCGAGAAGGGTCTCGAAGAAGCCGGCTCCGATGCCGATCCGGTCGACGACGAGCACTCAGTCCCACAGAGCTTCCTCCAAGGCGCAGGAGCCAAGGACTTCCTCTGCCTCGGGCCGATCCTCGCGAAGTCGATCTACTACTACGCGGGGATCCCATTGGGCACTGCCCTGCAGTTCACCAGGCCGCTGTTCGCCGAGTTGCTCCGCGGCAGCACGATCTCGCTGATCATCGCCGGCGCCTTCGCCTCCGGCGGCAGGCTGCCGTTGTGGGCGGTGCTGCTCGCCCCGATCCCCATCACCATGCTGACCGACCCATTCTTCTACTGGGCGGGCCGGCGCTACGGACGGCCGCTGGTGGGCTACCTCGAGAAGCGTGACCGGCGATGGCATCGCCGGGCGTCCCGGGCGGAGAGAGTCTTCGCGCGATGGGGGCTGTGGACGATCCTGTTCGCCTACTGGTTGCCCATCCCCAACGACCTCCTCTACTTCGGCGCCGGCGACGCTCGAATCCCGTTCCTGCCCTTCATCGTGGTGGACTTCATCGGCACGCTGAGCTTCATCGGCCTGTGGGTGGCGCTCGGCTTCATCATCGGCAAACCTGCCGAAAACGTCGCCGACGCCGTCGGCCAGTACAGCGGACGGATCACGATCGCGCTCATCGTGGTCATCTTCGCGGTCAGCGCACTCTCCGCGTGGCGCGGTGGGCGCCATCGGGGTGCGGCCTAGCGGAGGGTCAGGTGACAGCCGCGCGCTCTGCGAACCGCTTGTCGAGGTGCGCCCCGTTCTCGATCACGTCGCGCAGCCGTTCGACCGCGTCCCAGACGTCCACGTAACGGACGTACAGGGGCGCGAAGCCGAAACGGCAGATGTCGGGGGCGCGGAAGTCGCCGATGACGTCACGTTCGATGAGGCCACGAATCACGCCATAGCCACTGACGTGGCGGAACGATGCCTGCGAGCCGCGGCGCTGCGGATCGCGCGGCGACACCAGCTCGAATCCCATGCCCGCGCAGCGTTCCTCGACCAGGGCGATGAACAGCTCGACCAGCGACGTCGACTTCCGTCGCGCCGCCGTCATGTCCTGGTCGAGCCAGAGGTCCACAGCGGACTCGAGCGCGGTCAGCTCGAGCGTCGGCGGCGTCCCGGAGAGCATTGAGGT
>CATPBU010000033.1 GCA_955652455.1 Candidatus Dormiibacterota bacterium | reverse complement strand
GGCCGATGAACAACAACGCGTGGCCCAGTCGCCCCTCGGCGTGGGCCCTGGCGAGTCCGGCAAAGACCGCCTCATGGCCGATCACAACGGAGGGGGCGGCCATCCGGCGATTGTGCAGAATTGGCCCGCCCGTGCCCTTGCTCCCAGCGCCTCGGGGCGCATCAGCCGCGCTCCTGCCGCAACGCGCGAACACCGCCCGTTACTGCCTGTGGATGGGCGCGCCGCTGGCATTCGCCACCTTCCTGGCGTCGAGCCAGAACGTCAAGGACGCGGGCGCTCGCGCGGCCCTGATTGCCGCCGCGCTCGTGGCACCGATGGTGCTCGCATTCGTCGGTCTTCGCGTCCGGGCCGACCACGACCCCGCCGCACTCCCGGCAGCACGGGTGAGCGTCGGGCGGGCGGGACGATGGGACTGGACGGACATCATTGCCTTCCTCCCGGCCGCGGCCGCCGCCGTTTTCCTCACCGCCAGCCTTGTCGTCGGTGTCACCCAGGTTGTCGATCAGTCGCTGCAAGCCTCCGGCCGTACCGCTGTGGAAGCATTCGCTGGTCAGGCGGCCTCCTACGCCGCCGCGCTGGCCGCCCTGCTCGTCTTGCTGCGACTCCGCCGTGGGTTGCATATCACCGACCTGGGCTGGCGTCTGCCGCGACCGTTCGGCCGTGCCGGTTGGTTGCCGTGGCTGGCTGTCAGCGTGGTGGGAGCCGTCGTCGCGCTGGAGGTGGCCGACTGGCTGGCATCCCTGGCCACCCAGATCCTGCCCAACTCGCCGAATACTCAGTGCACCACAGTTCGCGACGAATATGGCGGTTACCTCGCGGTCGCCATACCGCTGGTATGCCTGATCGCCCCGTTCAGCGAAGAGACCATCTTCCGCGGCTTCATCTATGGATGGCTCCGTCGCCGACTGCCGGTCCTACCCGCCGTGGGGATCAGCGCGGTGGTGTTCTCCGCTGCACACCTGGTCCTGGTACTCGCCCTGCCGCTGTTCGCTGTAGGCGTCATCCTCGCCCTGCTGTACGAGTATTCGGATTCACTGCTGCCCGGCGCGCTGGTGCACGCGCTCTTCAACCTGGTCGGCATCCTCGCAATTCTCGGCGCCACCACCAGCTGCTGAGCTCGCCTACAGCGACGCTTGGATGAGGCCTCCATCCACCGCCAGCGCCGCCCCGGTGATGTAGCTCGCAGCCGGGGAGCTGAGAAACACTGCGGCCCGAGCGAACTCGGTGGGGTCGCCGAAACGCTGGAGCGGAATCACCTTGGCCTCCTCGGCGATCGTCGCCTCGATGTCGACGTCGGGATGGCGCTGCCGCGCCAGCGCCTCCTGGCGACCGGTGCGGATCCGTCCCGGCATCACCGTGTTGACGCGAATGGTTGGCGCCAGTTCACCGGCCAACGTCTTGGCCAGTCCAGCGACCGCAGCGCGCGTCGCGTTGCTGAGCAGCAGACCCGGGATCGGCTGCCGGATCGCGGTCGAGGACACAAAGATGATGCTGGCTGCGTCGGAACGGCGCAGGGACGGAAGCGCGGCTCGCACCAGGTGCACCGCGCTCATCAGCAGAAGCTGGAACGCCTGGCTCCAGCCATCGTCACCGACAGCGTCGAACGTGCCCGTCGGCGGCCCGCCCGCGTTGACAACCAGCGCATCCAGCCGCCCGGTGTCGCGGACGGTTCGTTGCACCGCCGCTGTCACGGCCGCTTCATCGGTGACGTCCGCCACCGACGGGACCGCGCGGACTGCCGCTTCACGGATGGTCGCCGCCGTGGCCTCGAGGGCACCGGCGTCACGGGCGCAGAGCCCGACATCGCTGCCCTCGGCGGCGAATTGGATGGCGATGGCCCGGCCGATGCCACGGCTTGCATCAGCGACGAAGGCGGTGCGCCCGCTGAGTCCCAGATCCACGGTGGTGCTCCTCTCTGACCGGGGGCAGACACTACAGTTCGGGCGCCGAGGACGTTGTGCTGTCGACCGCAGCCATTGTGGAACGTGCCATCAGCGTCTGAGGCGACCAGCTTGACGCGTGCTCAGGCCTGTGCGGCGGAGCTCTCCTGCCGGGTCAGGAACAGCTGCTTGCGCCACACCAGGTACACCGCGATGGCAAGGTTGACGACGAGCGCGAGCGCCTTGAGCAGCGACGGCTTGCGCAGCATCTCGTCCACCTCCAGGGGCAGGAACGCCACCGTCGCCAGGAGAACCAGGTACTCGGCCCAGCGGCGTCGCAGCAGCAGGCCGATAGCCTCGACAAGCTCGAGGACGCCATAGAGGATGGCAGCGACAGCAATCGGGTCAGCGTGAGTCCCGAGACGTGCGAGCGCCTGGTCGAAGAGCCGGCGCCAGAGAGACGTTCCAGCGGCGAGATCCAGCTGATCCTGCGCCTGCTCGGCGAGGTTGCGCAGGTCGGTGTGCGCCGCCACCACGATGAGAACGATGCCCCCGCCGATGAGGATCGCCGCCTTCACCAACCGCTCGCAGATGATGTAGACGATCACCCCGTTGATCTCGATGCGCCGGCCGAACTCCCAGGCCACCCAGCCTCGCAACGAGGTCATGTGTCCGCCGGCGCAGTCTTCAGGGATTGCCGCCACACGAACCAGATTCGCTGCACCGCGGTCACGTTGGTGAGCACAGCCAGCGTCACCAGGCAGCCGAACAGCAGCGGCGGCACCAGCAGACCGACCACCGTGAGGACCACGCGCTCAGGTCGTGCGAAAATGCCGCCGTCGCACACAAAGCCGAGCGACTGAGCCCGGGCGCGCACGTAGGAGACCAGCAGTGATCCGGTGAGCGCGAGGATGACCAGCATCGGCTCGATGACATGGTGACCCGGCAGCGTGATCGTGAAGTACCAGAGCAGCGCGATGTACGTGAACGACTCCGCGTAGCGGTCGGTGGTGGAGTCAAGGAACGCGCCGTACCTGTACACCTTGCCGGTGACGCGCGCCACGGCGCCGTCGAGGATGTCGAACGCGCTGGCGATCAGCAGCAGGATCCCGCCGGCGATGAGGTAACCGGTGGCGACCAGCATCGCCGAAGCAGCGCAGATCGCCAGCCCGATGAGGGTCAGCGCATTGGGGGTGAAGCCGAGGAGCCGCAGCGCGGGCACGATGCGCCGCGCCCCGGCCCTAACCCATTCCTGAAACCTGGCGGTGAACACCGGCGGCCACCAAGTGCACGCGCGATCGTCCGCGCGCCTCCTCGTACACGTCGAGGACTGAGTCCGCGACGCGATGCCAGTCGTACTGCTGTGCGGTGCGCACCCCGTGCGCGCTCATCGAACGGCACAGCCCCTCATCGTTGACCAGGGTGTCGATTGCCTGGGCCAGCACGCGTGGTTGCTTGGGCGGAACCAGCAGACCGTCCTTGCCGCCGCCGATCACTGCAGTGAACCCGGGTATTGCCGATGCAAGCACCGGGACGCCGCTGGCCATGGCCTCGAGCAGCACGATGCCGAAGCTCTCACCTCCCGTTGCCGGGTTGCAGAAGATATCAGCGGATGTGTAGTACCTGGGCAGCATCTCGTTGCTGATGCGACCCGCGAACCACACGTCGGGGATGCCGAATGAGTCGACCTGGCGCTCGTACCCCTCGCGCTGCGGCCCCTCGCCGACCGCGACCAACCGCACATCCGACCGTCGCCGGCGCACTTGCGCGTACGCCTCGAGGAGGATTCCGAAGCCCTTGCGCTGCTCCATGCGGCCGACGAAGAGGATGGTTTTCATACCCGTGCTGCGCAGCTCGGAGACAGGTGGCTGGTCAGGACGAAAGCGGGTGGTGTCGATCCCGTTGGGCACGATGCGGTAGTCGCCCGGGAAGTAGCGCGAGATGAAGTCGCGCGCCGGAGCGCTGACGGCGATGCAAGCGTGCAGCCGCTTGAAGTATCGACCGAGGAAGGGGCGCCCGTAGTAGTAACCGAGGTTGCGTCGCGCGTGGGTGTGGAAGGTGGCGACGTTAGCGCCGCGATGGAAGCGCAGCACCGTGATCGGCAGCGAAGGCACCAGCGGCTCGTGGTAGTGGACGACGTCGAAGTCGCTGTCGTCGAGGAGGGCGCGAACCCGCCGAACCAAGTGGAAGCTAAGCGCGATGCGCGCCACCGAGCCATTCGACTTCACCGGGACGCTCCGCCCGATGCGCACGTAACCGGGGATGCCATGGTCGTCGCCGACCCTGCTCGAAGGCGCCAGCACGGTCACCGTGTGATCGCGTTCGCGCAGGGTGTCAGCGAGGTGCCTGACGTGCTCGGTCACGCCGCCCGGATGCATGTAGTCATACGGCGAGACCAGGCACACCTTCACCGCCCAGCCTCCGGCCACACCCGGTCGAGCACGTGCCACTGGTCGGGGTACTTTCGGATCACGGGCTCGAAAGTTGCGAGGATGTGTCGCGCCACCCGCTCGGTCTCCTGCTCACGCGGGGCTTCGGCGTCGTAGGCGACCTCGGGGTACACCACGCCCTCGACGCCCCAGCTGGTGCGACGCAGGGCAGCGGGCACGACCGCCGCACCGCTGCGCATGGCGACGTCGACGACACCGAGCGGGATGGCTGCCGGCTGTCCGAAGAAGGGCAGCATGGTGCCGGTACCGGTGAGGTCGCGGTCGATCGCGATGGCGATGCCGCCACCGTTGCGCAGGTGCTTGAACACCTCGCGCATCGCCCCGGCTCCGATCCGTCGTGCCGTCTTCGTGTCGCCGCTGAGCATGGCCTCGATGTCGATGGGGATAACCCTGACACCGAGCGCGCCACGCGCGCCCGCGATCGCCTCGAAGAGCTTCTGAGGGCGGAGTTGTTCAGCCAGCAAGGCCAGGCGGCCGCCGCCGCCGTTCCACGCGGCCAGTCCCGCTTCCCAGGCCCCGAAATGCATCGAGACCACGACGACGCCCTTGCCGCGCGCCAGCGCGTCCGTGTAGTGGTGCACGTCGACTTCGCGCAGCCGGCGCGTCGTCTTCGATGGATCGAGCGGGATGGCTATGACGTCCACCCAGCTGCGGGTGAGGTCGCGCACATTGCGGCGGACGATGCGGCGCATCTCCCGCTCCGTCGTGTCCGGCAGCGCGTGGTACAGGTTGTCGCGCAGCGCGTCGAACTTCGTCGGGATGGCGGCGAGGAGCACGTCGGCCACGCGGTCGGCGAGCACGAAGCTGGCACGCCGGGGCAGGACGCGGACCAGCAGCGAGGCGAGGCGGTAGCCGTGGTACGGGAGCATCGAGTCACCACGCCGACGCCACCAGAAAGGACGCGAACGGGCCGGGAG
>CATPBU010000032.1 GCA_955652455.1 Candidatus Dormiibacterota bacterium | reverse complement strand
TGTCCCAGTGACCGGTGGCCGGCTGCTCCCCGTTGACAGTTGCGCGACAGCCCCGGACTCTCACCGGATTCCCTGTCGCCGGAGCGCGGTAGCGAAAGTCTATCAGTCGACGGTGATGATCACCGAGACGTTGCCGCGGACGGCATTGGAGTACGGGCAGCGCCTGTCCGCGGCTTCGACCAGCTCCTCGGCAGTAGCGCGATCGGCGATCGACGGCAGGGTCACACGCAGTTCCACGGTGATCCCGAGGCGTCCATCGCCGATGGTGCCGAGACCGACCCGGGCAGTGACCGTCGAGTCGGCGGCCACCAGGTCCTTGCGACGGGCGATGCCGAGCATCGCGTTCTGATAGCAGGCGGCATACCCGAGCGCGAACAGCTGCTCGGGGTTGGTGCCCGGGCCGCCGTCGCCACCGAGCTCAGTGGGGCTGGAGAAGCCGACCTCCAGACGCCCGTCTGCCGTCTTGCCGTGGCCCCTGCGACCGCCGGTCGCGGTCGCTTCAGCCGTGTAGAGGACCCGGGATGGTTGTGTGGCGGTCGTGTCGCTCATCGACATCTCCTGGTGCAGTGGCGGTGGAATCGAGGACCCCTCAGCAAGGATGGCGCCAGGGGTCGCTCGCTCAGGCTGCGCGGTCGACGCGTGAGGCCCAATAGTGGAGGGTCGCCGCCTGCTCGGCCTGCTGGGCGCTGGCCAGCCACGATCGCCACTCGACCTCGTAGTTGGCAGGCGGAACGAAGAGCGCCAGCCACTTCCAGTCGGGCGGAAGCTCCTGCGCGTGTCGGGTGAGAGGGGTCAGTGGTTCCATGTCCAAGTCCTGTGAATGCCCGAACGGCACGATTACAGCGTCCCGCACGGCGGGCGATTCAAAACCCGACACTTGAGCTTCCGCGATCACTTGCGAATCAACCCTGCGGACCGTGACCTCTACCTGCACACCAAACGGGAGCTGGCCGCCAGGACATGGAAATACACCCAGGACTACGCCGACGCCAAGTCCGCGGTTGTCGAGGAGATTCTCAGGCGCGCCACCTGATAGGGCGGCGGCCGGCTAACGGTGCTCGATTGTCACCGTGAGCGGCGACCACTCGCCGGTCAGCCCCTGACCGTGGAGGCTGATGCTGCGGTCCTCATCGATCGGCAGCTCGGTCATGAGGCCGAGGGCCACGATGAAGGACTCCATCTTCATCGGCACCTCGCGATGGTGATCCACCTCCTCGCCGTCGATGAAGTACCAGAGCTCGTCGTTGGCCTTGTCGTAAGTGATCCGGTAGAGGTGCGGCTGACCAGGACGGGTGGCGACCGGCAGTTCGTTGAAGATGCAGAAGTAGGTGGGCCGGTTGAGGTCAGCGGGCGGTTCGGCGTTGACGCCGGGGAAGAGCACCCGGCCGTAGACCGTGGCCAGCTTGTCGTTGGTCGCGAAGAAGTCGATCGCCGCGCCGGTGTCGAAGTCGAGGAGGTTCACCGTCGCCATGCCGTCGTACAGGACTCCAGGACGGCCCTTGTGCCGGCGAGCTGCGATGGTGAGCTCGACGCTAATGGTGCCGCTATCAGGCGGGGTGAACCTGGTCGTCGAGAAGTACATGTGCTTGGCGTTGTCGAGCACCTGGATATGGTCATGCGAGCGCGACAGCGGGTTGGCGCGGACGCGGAGCTTCTCGTGCTCGACGATCACCGTGGCGTTGGGCTCGCGATATTTCCACTCGGTGCCGTCGGGAAGGGTGAAGCCGCCGATCTGCCAGGTGGGATCCACCCCGGTGATGATCGAGCGGAAGTTGCCGTACGTGACCGTCTCCGTCCGAGCCCTGCCGGGCGCCGTGGTGGCCTGAGCCATGTGCTTGCCTCCTTGTGCGCGTGTCACGGTATCAGCAGCCGTCCCGAACTGGGCCTGCCAGTAGACTGGTCTGCATGACACGCGACGTTGCCGGTCCGATTGCGGTCATCTCGATGCATGCTTCGCCGATCGGGGCACTGGGGCGGGGCGAGAACGGCGGTGGCAACCTCGCGGTCCGCCGGCTCTGCGAGGGACTGGCCGCAGGTGGCATCCCCACCGACGTCTTCGTCCGCCGGGACGACACCGTGTCGCCGGCCGAGGAGATGATCGCTCCGATGAGCCGCTTGGTGCGGCTGCCCGCCGGTCCCCAGCGAGCCTTGCCCAAAGCCGACCTCGTCGATCATGTCGATGCCTTCAGCGGTGCGGTCGTCGCCCACGCAGCAAGCGAGCGCCGTCGCTACACGGTGGTCCACGGACACTATTGGCTGGGCGGGTTGGTGGCCCAACAGCTGCGCAGTGCGTGGCAGGTCCCGTGGGTGCAGTCATTCCACACCCTGGCGCGCACCAAAGCACGGGTGGGTCTGCCAATGGACGAGCAGCGTGCGCAGGCGGAGGCTCGGCTCGTCGCTGGCGCCGATCGGCTGGTGACAGGCAGCGTCGCCGAGGCGCGTGACCTGATGCGGTTGTACGGCGCCCCGCGGAAGCGGATCTGCGTCGCCCAGCCGGGTGTCGATCTTCGCGTGCTGCGTCCGCGTGACACCGCCCGGCTCCGCGATGAGCTGGGCCTGAGCGGCCGTCGCGTGCTTCTCTTCGCCGGCCGCCTCGAACCGCTCAAGGATGCCGGTACCCTGCTCAACGCGGTCGCCGCCCTCTGCGAGCAGCCGCGCTTCGACGACGTGGTGACCCTGGTCATCGGCGAGGACAGCGGTGACGGCGTGGCCGCGGGTGGGGAACGCCGCCGGCTGGAGGCCCAGGTGGGAACGCATGGGCTGCGCTCGCGGGTGCGGTTTCTCGGCGCGGTGGAGCACGAGGACCTGGCCGGCTACTACGACCTCGCCGACGTCTTCGTGATGCCGTCGCTGACCGAGACCTTCGGCCTGGTGGCCCTGGAGGCCCAGGCACTGGGCACTCCGGTGGTGGCCAGCGCGGTCGGCGGGCTCACCGAGATCATCGCCGACGGGCAGACGGGGACACTCGTTGCCGCCCGCCAGCCGCAGGCCTTCGCAGACGCCATCGCGGCACTTCTCGACGATCCCGACCTTCGCGAACGGATGGGTGAGGCCGCGCGCACACGCGCGGCCTCATTCACCTGGGAGCGGGCATCGGAC
>CATPBU010000031.1 GCA_955652455.1 Candidatus Dormiibacterota bacterium | reverse complement strand
GGGCTTCACCACCCTGTCGGCGGCCGTGGGCAAGCGTGCCGCCTACGGGACGTACGTCGGCTTGGTGCTCGGCGCCTACCTGCTGCTGGCGTTGGCGGTGATCGTCCGCGTGGCTCCCACTCTCACGCTGCTGGCGATGTTCAGCCTGCCCGCAGCCTGGTGGCTGCTCAGGGCGGCCGAGCGGGGCTACTCAGGCAGCGTCGGCGACATCAACACAATCGACCTGATGACCGCTCGGGTCCACACCGTCTTCAGCAGCTTGTTTCTCGTCGGCATGGCGTTCAGCACGCTTGTGAAATGAGCGAGGAGCAGGTGACCCGCATCTCTGGTCGCGCCGTCCTGGTCGGGATGGCCGGCGCGGGGGCACTCTGGACCGCCGCCTTCAGAGGAAGGCGCGGTTTCTGGGCCAAGATGGCCGTAGGGGTCGGCGCACTTGGCGCTTACGCGCTGTACGCCAACCCTGACCTGCGTACGACGCGGCTCAAAAGCGCCGACGTGGCTCGCGGCATTGCCTCCGCCGGACTTCTGTACGCCATTTTCCAGGTGGGCGATCGATTCGCGCGAAGGGTGATGCCCGACGGCCGTGCCGAGATCGACGACATATATCGCAAGCGCGGCCTCGCCCCAGATCCGTTCATCGCGGCCACCCTTGCGTTGCTGATCGCGCCGGGCGAGGAATTGTTCTGGCGGGGCTTGGTGAACCGCTACCTCGCCCAGCAACTCGGCCCGGTGGTTGGCAACGCCACCGGGGCGACCATCTACGGCGCCATCCACCTTGTCTCCGGCAACCTCACCCTGACCGGCGCTGCTGGGGTTGCCGGGGCGTTCTGGAGTCTCGAGCAGCTCGCCCAGGGGCGCATGGCACCACTCATCGTCAGCCACGTCGTTTGGGACGTCTGGATTTTCCTGGTGCGCCCCACCGGCTGACTCGAGGTGGGCCCGGCGGATCCCTAACCGCTCGGCTCAGACGGGAAGGTACTGAGCGCCAAGTGTCACCGCGAGCGTCCGGTGTGCTGGTCCGGCTCCAACCAGAGTCGAGCGCGATGGATCGACGCCGTGTGCGCGAGCGAATGCCAGCAGCAGCCCCGGAAGTGGTGGCCTGCACCAGCAAGCGGGCGGGCCGGCGGGGTGTCGGCACAGCGCGCCCTCGACCGGCCCGGATACCTCGGCCCTGACCCGAGCGACGCAGGCAGCGAGAACATCATCATTGCCGTCTGACTTCCAATCGAAGACCAGGTGAGCGGCGGCACGGTCGGCCTCATCGAGCGCACGCTCCCATCCGGAATGCGTCACCGCAGCAGCCGCCACGAAGACACCTCCCGGCGATCGCGGAGCTGCCGGCGTGCGTGCGAAAGGCACGTGCTCCACAGCAGCCAATCCTTCATCCAGCGAAGGCGCCTCGAGCTCGCGGAGGGCGCGCATCTGGGAGGTCGGCAACAGAACCGCTGGGTCATGCCGGGCAAGGACTCGCAACTCATCGGGCGTAGGAAGCGAGCCGAAGCGCTCGAGGATCCTGTCGACCGCGTTGACTTGAGCTTGCGCGAGCGTGATGTCGACCCAAACGCATCGAGTCGGGATTCGATGTCGGCTCGCTGCCTCGATCACATGGCTCCGTGCCGCTCTGGTGAGCCACGTGTTGTCGAGGACGACCCGCCGAGCGCCCGATCCGAGCTCCGTGTCGAGTGCGCCCGCGAGATCACGGAGCGATCCTCCACGCTCGTCGCGGTTGAGACGACAGTAGCCACGAGCGACGTAGTCCTGAGCCAGTCGGGTTTTCCCCGCACCAGGTATGCCCATGACAAGAACCACGTCTTCGTCCTCCCGCACCTGCGCTCGCTCGACTCGGGCCCGGCGAGGCGAGCCAAACGCGCGAGCAAAGGCTGCTCGGTCGTCGGCACTGAGACCGAGACGCGCGGCGCGCGCGGCTGACTGTGCGGTCTCGGGTCGACGCGCCCCCGGGATCGCGATCACGTCAGACGACAGATCGAGCAGCCATGTGAGCGCAATCTCCGCAGGGGTTGCGTCGCGTTCGATGGCCAGGTCCGCCAACACCTTGTGGCGAGCTAGGCGACCCGCCCGACGCGGCCCTCCTAACGGTGAGTGGGCGATTACGGCGATTCCCAGCTCAGCGCAATGCTCGACGAGGCCGCCACGGATCGCGCTGTCGTCGTACAGGCTGAGCGCAACCTGCACTGCAGTAATTGGGACGACTTCGAGCGCCGCGTCCAGCTGGCTTCGATTGACATTTGCAAGCCCTCCACGACGCACGAGACCTTCGTCGAGGAGCCGGGCCAAAGCGCGCACGGAGGTTCGCCACGGCGTCCGCGGATCGGGTGCATGAATGAGGTAGAGATCGATCGGAAGGCCGCCGAGAGCCGCCAGGCTCGCTTCGCAGTCCTTGAGAATCGTGCTCGCGCGACCATCCGGAATCCATCCGCCACCGGTCCGCGTCATACCCCCCTTGGTGACGATCCGCGCGTTCCGTGTCGCTCCGGAGCGTCGAAGGCCAAATGCAAGGAGACGTTCGTTGTGCCCCATCTCGTCGGGGCCGCGGCCATACGCGCGGGCCGTATCGAACACCGTAACGCCTGCATCGACGGCGGCCGCGATCGTCGCGAGGGCGATCTCTTGCTCGCGGTTGTTGTCCGTCGACAGGCGCATACAGCCAAGGCCGATTCGGAGCTCTGTCGCATCAAGCCATCCAGGGTGACCCACGGCGCACAGGCTACGCCTGCGGCGAAGTGAGCGTCCGTTGGATCATCGATGCTAGGTTGGCGGGCCCGGGCACGTTGGCTCATACAGGGCTTTCCATGTCTCTCAACCGGCCACCGCGAAGGCACGGACCGGGAACGTTCCCATTCCCCGCACTTTGACCGGAACAGCGAAAAAGAGAAAGTCGACGGTGCCGAGATCATCGAGGCCACGAAGGTGTTCGACGATGGGAACGCCCGCGGCTAGCAACCGCGAGTGGGCAGGACGGCGTCCACCCGCAGCCGCCGACGTGTCGTCGATATTGACGCTGTCGATACCGACCAACACGACACCCGCCTCGACAAGCTGCTGCGCCGCCGCGTCGTTGAGAAAAGGGTGATCGGGTGAGCCGTACTCATCAGTGCCCCAATGCCGTGACCAACCCGTCCGAACCAGGACGGCCTTGCCAAGGAGGTCTCGCCCAACAAACAGCGCGGCATCCGCCGCATGCTCACTTGCATCGATTGCGACGCCCGGCAGAGCGGCGACGCTCTCCAGGCTAAGGTCAGCGAGATCGTCGCCGCCGCGATAGCGGTGTGCGGGCGTGTCGAGATAAGTTCCCGTGTTCGCCACCATCTCGATCCGCCCTATCTGGAACTCGGTCCCGGGCGCGTAGTTCGCGTGTGACGCGTCATAGCTCAGGTGATCCGAGATGATCGGACCGGGCAGCCCCGGATATGTCGTCATCCCGTGCACGACGTCGTGGCTGAGGTCGATCAAACGCCTGGGCATTTCGCCTCCTCCTCAACGAGGGAGCCTGGGCATCAAGGAAGCGAGGCTGGTCGGGGAGACAGGACTCGAACCTGCGACCCCTGGTCCCCCAGACCAGTACTCTAACCACCTGAGCTACTCCCCGAAGAGCGGGCACAACGTGCCCGGGTACGCGCGGGTAACTGTAGCGCCCCCGGCGCAACACGCGGGGCCGCCCTCAAGCGCCCAGGGGATGCTGTCGGGTTGCCCTTAGCGTCGCCGCCACCGCCGGATCACAGCCGGACATCGCTTCCCGCTGACGAGAGGGTCTGCGCCAGCGCGGTTCCCCACCACCCGGCGACGACGACGGCGACGCACATCACCGATCGCGCTCCGCGCGCGCCCTCGCCACGATGCGCATCCGTGTCCCGGCAAAGCCGAAAACAGCCCTGATGCGGTTCTCCAGAAAACGGGCGTACGCGAAGTGCATGAGCTCGGGATCGTTGACGAAGAGGACGATGGTCGGGGCCGGGGTGCTGGCCTGCGTCGCGTAGAGCAGCTTCAGCTGCCGGCCCTTGGCATGTCGTGGCGGATGCGCGAGGAACGCGTCGCGCAGCAGGGTGTTGAGCGCCGCCGTTGGGATGCGTACGGCGCGAGCGGCGGCGACGCCTGCTGCGGCGTCGAGCACACGCTGAACGTTGCGACCCTCGAGTGCTGATACCGTGAGCAGTGGCACCCCGGGGATGAAGTCGAACGCCTCCTGCAGTGACTTCAGAAACGACGGATCCGCGCGCTTCTCCTGGTCGACGAGATCCCACTTGTTGGCGATGACGACGAGGCCCTTGCCCGCATCGACCGCGTAGCCGGCGACGTGTCGGTCCTGGGCAACGACTCCTTCGTTAGCGTCGACGACGAGCAGCGCTACGTCGCTGCGCTCCAGCGCTCTCAACGCGCGGAGCAGGCTGTAGTGCTCCACGTTGGTGTCGACGACGCCGCGTCGTCGGATCCCAGCAGTGTCGACGAGGCGCACGGTTCGCTCGCCATGGCTGACGATCGTGTCGACGGCGTCACGCGTTGTCCCAGGGAGCGGCGACACCAGCGCACGCTCCTGGCCGACCAGCGCGTTGAGAAGCGAAGACTTGCCGACGTTGGGCTTGCCGATGATGGCCACCCGGAGCTCGCCGGTTGCCTCGGCCGCGGTGTCCTTATCAGGCTCAGGGAGCGACTCCACGATGCGGTCGAGCAGGTCGCCGGTGTCGGTGCCGACCAGCGCCGAGATCAGTGCTGGTTCACCAAGTCCAAGCCGGTACAGCTCGTGCGCGTAGTGAGGGTTGGTGGTGCTCTCCGCCTTGTTGCCCACGAGGATGACCGGCTTGCCGCCGCTTCGAAGGATGTTGGCGACGTCCTCGTCGAGGGCCGAGACACCGGCTCGAACATCGACCAGCTGGATGCACACGTCGGCCTCGGCAATCGCCTGCCGAGCCTGCTGTTGAGTACCGGAGGTCAACACGGCGAGCCCCGGGTCATCTCGCACCAACGCCGAATCGAGCCCGGCCGTGTCGACCACCGTGAAACGCCGGCCGCCCCACTCGGTGACCCCATAGAGGCGATCACGGGTCAAACCGGCGAGCTCATCGACGATGGCGTGGCGCTGGCCCGTGAAGCGATTGAAGAGCGTCGACTTGCCCACGTTGGGGCGACCAACGATCGCCACGATCCCCGACGGCGGCCCAAGATCGCTGTCGTGGCCGCGGCGCCGTCGACGCGGCCGGCCGCTCGCCGTCGCCGATCGACTCATGCGGGCCGCCCGTCACCCGGCGTCACCACCAGGGGCAGCTGCTCGAACGGGCCAGTCTCGTCGGTGAGCGTGAATCCATTCAGGTCCCCGGCCCCGTCGGCCGTCGTGTTGACGATCACGTACACGTAGTCCATCCAGGCGTGGTCGGTGTCGAACTGCGAGGGTCGTGCAGGGTGATCCGGGTGGCTGTGCCAGAAGCCGACCACGTCGAGATGGCGCTCGCGCGCGTCCCCGTCGGCGCGGACAATATCGGCGGGGTCGAGCAGATAGCGGTCGCGAGAACGGTCGGTGTTGAGGTTCGTGCCCGAGGTGGCGTCAACGACCTCGACACGTTGGCCAGCGAAGCGCCCAATGAGCACGCCGCATCCCTCGTCCGGATAGGCTGCCACGCCGAGCTCGCTGATGCGCGCATGCACGGTAACCGCCAGGTCGATGTCACCCATGGTCATTGCCTGCGACTCCCATACAGCCCGCTGCTCAGGTATCGCCCTCCGCCATCGGCAAGCACCGTGACGATCACGCCACGCTCGATGCGCTGCGCCACCTGCTGCACACCCCACAGAGCGGCGCCACTGGAATGCCCCACCAGAATGCCCTCCCGCTGGGCTAGCTGGCGGGCAAGCTGGTACGACGCTTCAGTCGGCGCCCAGAGATTCTCGTCAGCGAGGTCCGGATCGTAGATTCCCGGCACAATGGCGGTCGGCATGTGCTTCATGCCCTCGAGCCCGTGCCATGGGTCCTCAGGCTGCACCGAGATGCACACTACACCGGGCCGTTCGTGGCGAAGCCGTCGCGACACGCCGACGAAGGTGCCGCTGGTGCCGAGCCCGGCAACGAAGTGGGTGACCGCACCTCTGGTCTGCTCCCAGATCTCCGCGCCCGTTCCGTCGTAGTGCGCCTTCCAGTTGCCCGGGTTGTTGTACTGGTCGGGCATGAAGTACGCGTCCGGGTCAGCCTCGTAGATCGCGCGGGCGACACGGATCGCGCCGTCGCTGCCCTCCTGGGCGTCGCTGTACACGATCTCCGCCCCGTAGGCGGCAATGGTCGTCTTGCGCTCGTCGCTGACGTTGGTGGGCATGACCAGGCGGACCCGGTAACCAAGCGCGGCGCCGACCATCGCGTAGGCAATGCCGGTGTTGCCGCTGGTGCTGTCGAGAATGGTGCGATCGTGGGTG